>JAFMQY010000089.1 GCA_017354415.1 Nocardioides sp. | reverse complement strand
CCCCCGACGCTCCGGCCGTCGAGGCGCGCGACCTCGGCGTCACGTTCCCGCCGCGTCACGGGCACGGCGCCGCGCGCGCCGTCGACGGCGTCAACCTCACGCTCGGCCGCGGCGAGGTGCTGGCGCTGATCGGCGAGTCCGGCTGCGGCAAGTCGACGCTCGCGCGCGCCCTGGTCGGACTGGTCGCGCCGACCCGCGGCGAGATCCGATACAACGGCAAGCCGCTGGTCCGCTCCCGCTCGGGGATGCGTGAGTTCCGGCGCCACGTGCAACTGGTGCTCCAGGACCCGTACGGCGCGCTCAACCCCCGCCAGAACGTGTACGACGCCGTGGCCGAGGGACTGCGGCTGCACGGCCAGCGCAAGGGCCTGACCCGCCGGGTCGCCCAGGCCCTGCAGCAGGTCGGGATGCGACCGCCCGAGCACTTCTTCGACCGCTACCCGCACCAGCTGTCGGGCGGTCAGCAGCAGCGCGTCGTCATCGCCGGCGCCTTGACGCTGGGACCCGACGTCCTCGTCGCCGACGAGCCGGTCTCGTCGCTCGACGCGTCGGTTCGCGGCGAGATCCTCAAGCTGTTCCTGAAGCTGCGCGACGACCTCGGGCTCGCCGCCCTCGTCGTCAGTCACGACCTGGGCCTGGCGTGGAACATCGCCGACCGGGTCGCGGTGATGTACCTCGGCCGCATCGTCGAGGTCGGAACGGTTGAGCAGGTGCTGCTGCGCCCGCAGCACCCCTATACCCGCGCGCTGCTCGAGGCCGTCCCCTCGACGACGGGCAAGGAGGCGAGCGCACCGCTGCGCGGCGAGCCGCCCGACCCGACGTCGATCCCGCAGGGCTGCCGGTTCCACCCACGCTGCCCGCTCCGGGCGATGCTGCCCGAGGACAAGGCTCGCGAGTGCCTGGCCGACGTACCGGTCCTTCCCCCCGGCGAGGAGGGGCCCCAGGTCGCGTGCTTCCACGTCGACGAGTGGGAGAGCACCACGATCGAGACGCTCGACCCGTCCGAGGTCACCACGTGACCGACCACCTGAAGGCCCGTACGGAGCTCCGGCGGCCTCCGCGCCTCCGGCCGGGTGATCGGGTGGCGCTGCTGACGCCGTCCAGCCCGTCGAACGTCGAGCGCATCGACGAGGGCATCGACGTCCTGCGCTTCTGCGGGCTGGAGCCGGTCGAGTTCCAGTCGGCGCGGGCCCGGGCGTCGGTGCATCCCTACCTCGCCGGCACCGACGAGGAGCGCGCGAAGGACCTGCGCGCGGCTCTGCTCGACGACTCGATCGCCGGAGTGTTGACGGTCGGGGGCGGCTACGGCTCGCAGCGGATGCTCGAGGTCATGGACTGGACCGGTCTCGACGCCGTCTCACCGAAGGTGGTCGTGGGCTACTCGGACGTCACGGGTCTGCTCGAGGCGCTGGCGAGCCGGCTCGGCTGGTCGTCGGTGATGGGGCCGATGGTCTCCGAGGGCGAGTTCCGTGAGTCCTACTCGTTCTCCTCCCTGTGGCGGTGCCTGGCCTCGCCGGAGAGGTACGGCCTGGAGTTCCCCGACGCGCGGACCCTGACGGCGGGCATCGCGGAGGGTGTGACGGCGGGCGGCAACCTGTCCCTTCTCACCGGCTCGGTCGGCACCTCGACCGCCTGGACCCCGCCCGGCGGGATCATCCTGGTCGAGGACGAGAACGAGGACGCTCCGCGCACCGACGTCATGCTCACCCACCTGCGCCGCTCCGGTTACTTCGCGAACGCCGCCGCCGTCGTCGCCGGCAAGTTCACCAACCTCGGCGAGTCCTCCGAAGACGAGATGCGTGCGGTCATCGACGACCGGCTCGGCGACCTCGGCATCCCGGTGGTCACCCACGCGAACGTGGGACACGGCGGCCACGTCCAGACCTGGCCGATCGGCGTCCGTGCCCGCCTCGACGCCGACGCCCGGACCGTCACCTTCCTGGAGCCTCCGCTGGTGTGAGGGCCGTTCGCAACCAACTGGCCCACAGACGGCGATGTTCGCGGCTCAGACCTGTCGTTTGTGGGTCAGCTGGTTGTCTGGACCGGGCGGGCCGGGCCGAGCGGACCACCCGAGCAGGTCATCCAGCTCGGCGAGGAGGTACGCACGGAGGTCCTTGCCGTAGACGATCGCGTCCTCATCCACGATCGAGAGCACCCACTCCTCGTCGTCGGCGACGACGTACCGATGGCCGAAGATCGGGATCAGGGCCGGCGACGGTCCGCCGGGGAGCCATCGGGAGCCACCGTGGTGGAAGGCGACCTCCTCCGCGAACGCCGACCGGTCCTCGACCCGGCCCATCGCCTCCCGGATGTCCGTCTCGTCATGCAGCCAGTCGTAGAAGCCGGGGTGTTCGTGGAGGGTGAACCGGTCCTCGCCGAGCGCCTCCCCGCGGTTGTCGGGATCGGCATAGCACGCGCACCGCTGCCAGGGCGTCGTGCTGTGCAGCGTCTGGAGGAAGAGCCGATACTGCGGCGGGAATGTCACGCCGTACCGGTGTTCCACTTTCTCGATCGTGGCGTCGTCGAGCCCGCCGGTCCAGCGCGTCCCATGCTGCCACCGGGCTCCGATCAACCCGTGGCGCTCGTAGTCCTCGAGCGCCCAGTCCTCGACCTGGTCCCACGCTCGCTCGGTGGTGTCGCGCAGCCACGTAAGGAACTCCGTTCCGAAGGTCGCCGGCGGACTCGTCGCCACGCCTCGAGCCTAGGAGTGTCCTGGCGCCTCAGGTGTTGCGCACGGTGAGCAGGTCTCCGGGCTGGCAGTCGAGCACCCGGCAGATCGCGGTGAGCGTGCTGAAGCGTACGGCGCGGGCCCGGCCGTTCTTGAGCACGGACAGGTTGACGACGGAGACCCCGGCCCGGTTGGCGAGCTCGGTGAGCGTCATCCCGCGCTCGGCGAGGAGCTGGTCGAGGTGCACCTCGACGGCATGGAGCTCCTCCGGCTCCGCTGGCTCTCGAGTACGACGTCTCATACGGTCGCGTCGATCTCGCGCTGCATGCGTACGGACTGCGCCATGACACGACCGACCGTGATCATCCCGGGAACCAGGCCCAACAGTCCGATCGAGACGCGAAGGATGATCTCCAGCGGCGCCAGGGCGTTGTCGGTCGACGCTTCCATATCGACAAACGATAGCAACGATTATCGATATGTCCAGGGCTTCGGTAGGTTCAGCGGGGTGTCCGGGCTGGTGACCGAGGTCGACGGAGATGCGGTCGTCGTCCGATACGCAGACCCGCAGCATCGCGCAGGGACGGTGTCGGTGTGGGCGCACCTCCACCTCGGCGACACGACGATGGCCGAGGTCGACGGCGGCTGGGAGATCAGGCTGACCGACCTGCGGGTGGACCGGCTCGAGTACCTCCTCGACGTCGACGGCGAGCTCCGTCCCGATCCGTCCAACCCGCGCAGGGTCGCGAGGCCGTTCGGGGAGCACTCGTGGATCCCCCTGACGGGCTACCGCGAGCCGGCGTGGCTCCGGCAGGAGGTGGTCGAGGGGGAGCGGGCGTCGCTCACGTTGTCCCACACCGGCACCGGTCGCATCGACATCGAGCTCTGGTCGCCCAAGGAGTCGGCCGGCGATGACGCGCTGCCGCTCCTGCTCTGCCACGACGGCCCGGAGATGGACGCCTACGCCTCTCTCACGTCGTACGTCGCAGCGCTGGTCGCCGACGGTCGCTTGCGGCCGATGCGGGTCGCCCTCCTTGCGCCCGGACCGCGCAACAAGAGGTATGCCGCGAACCCGGCGTACGCGCGCGCCCTCACCACCCGGGTGCTCCCGGCGATCACCGAGGCCGTGCCCACCAGCGGCCGGCCGGTGCTGATGGGCCAGAGCCTCGGCGCCCTCGCGGCCCTCCACGCCGCGTGGACCTCGCCCGAGACGTTCGGCGGACTCTTCCTGCAGAGCGGCTCGTTCTTCACTCCGGAGCTCGACCCGCAGGAGTCGGGGTTCGAGTACTGGCGCGAGGTGACCGGGTTCGTCGCCAGCGTCCGCGCCGCGCGCCACGCCGCCCCCGGAGCGCCACCAACGACGCTGACGTGTGGCTCGGCCGAGGAGAACCACGCCAACAACGTGGTGATGCGCGACCACCTGGCCGAGGTCGGCGTCGAGACCGCGTGGGGCGAGGTGCGTGACGGCCACACGTGGACCTGCTGGCGCGACACCCTCGACCCCCATCTCACCGACCTGCTCACCCGGGCCTGGGGATGATCTCGCTCGAGGCGCTGCGGGCGGAGATGGCCGCCGCCGGCGACCCGGAGCGGGCGGCCGGACAGCAGCGGTACATGAAGTCGGCGATCCCCTACCACGGCCTCACCACGCCGGAGCTCCGGTCGTTGCTCCGGCAGCACCTGAAAGGGTTCCGGCCTCTCGACCGCGCCGACTGGGAGCGCACGGTGCGCCACTTCTGGGACGACGCCACGCATCGCGAGGAGCGGTACGCCGCGATCGCACTGGCCCGGCATCGCACAGCCCGGCAGTGGCAGGACGTCGACACCCTCGAGCTCAACCGGCACCTCGTGGTCACGGGCGCCTGGTGGGACGTCGTCGACGTGATCGCCCAGCACCTCGTCGGAGCCGTCCTCGCGGCCGATCGCCCCGCGGCCACACGGGTCCTCCGGACCTGGGCCGTCGACCACGACCTCTGGCTCCGGCGTACGTCGGTCATCTGCCAGCTCGCGCACGGCTCGGACACCGACCTCGACCTGCTCACGTTCGCGATCGAGCGCAACCTCGACGACCCGTCGTTCTGGCTCCGGAAGGCGATCGGCTCGGCACTCCGCCAGCACGCCCGGGTCGACCCGGAGTGGGTGAGGGCGTACGTCGCCTCCCTCGGCGACCGGCTCTCGGGACTGTCGCGCCGCGAGGCCACCAGACACCTGTAGCGATCTGCCAGGGTGAGCCCATGGAGCGGTACCAGGTCGAACTCGAAGCCCCCGGCTTCGATCGGCCCGGCACCGTCATCCGCTACGGCCACTACGGGCGGCCGGTGCTGGTATTTCCCAGCGAGTCCGGGCGGGCGTGGGACTACGAGAACAACGGCATGGTCGGTGCAGTCTCGCACCTGGTCAACGACGGGCGGGTCAAGCTCTACTGCGTCGACTCCTTCGACCACGCCAGCTGGTCGGACCGCTCGCAGCCGATCGAGGAACGCGCCCGACGACACCAGTGGTATCAGTCATGGATCACCACCCAGGTCTCGTCGTACGTCGGCTCCGACAGCCCGGGCGCGCGCGACGGGATCGTCACCGGCTGCTCGATGGGTGCCTACCACGCTCTCCAGATCGCGCTGCAGCGCGCCGACCTGTTCCCGGTGGCGATCTGCCAGTCCGGCAACTACGACCCGTCGACCTGGCACGGGTGGGGCGAACGCGGGGACGCGGCGTACTTCACCAACCCCACCGACTACGTCCCGCACCTGCACGGCGACCACCTCGAGTGGCTGCGGTCGCGGATCCACGTCGTACTGACGGCCGGTCAGGGCGCGTGGGAGACGCATCCGACCGGCTCGCTCCCGAGCGCCCGGCGGATGGGCCACCTGTTGGCGGAGAAGGGGATCTCTCACGATCTCGACGTCTGGGGCCACGACGTCTCGCACGACTGGCCGTGGTGGCGCAAGCAGATCGCGCACCACCTGCCACGCTTCTGCTGAGTCGTCTCCCCTGATAGACACGAGGGCATGGGAGTCCCCGGAAGCTTCGCCGACCGTGCACCCACCGGCCTCGCCGACACCGAGCTGTTCGCGGTCGACGCCTACCGCACGACGTTCGACGCCCGAGTGCTCGAGGTGGATCGTGAAGGCGGGTGCCTCCGGCTCGATCGGACGGCGTTCTATCCGACGGGCGGTGGGCAGCCGCACGACACCGGCATGCTGACCGGTCCCGACGGGGCGCTCGAGGTCACCGGCGTACGCCGCGAGGGCGGGCTCATCTGGCACACCGTCGCCTCGACAGGCTCGACCGGCGCCGGCGGTGGCTTGACCGACGGCGCCGAGCTGCCGGATGTCGGCACCGAGCTCGCCGGGGAGATCGACTGGTCGCGCAGGTTCTCCCTGATGCGGACGCACACCGCACTCCACATCCTGTGCGGGGTGATCTGGGCTGACTACGGGATCCCGGTCACCGGCGGCAACATGGAGCCGCTCAAGGGCCGGCTCGACTTCCCGTTCCCCGCCATGTCGGCCGACCTCGGCGCCCAGGTCGAGCGCCGGATCAACGACGAGATCGAACGCGCGCATGAGATCGTGGTCGACTTCCTGCCCCGCAACATCGCGGACGCCGATCCGGCGATGATCCGCACCGCCGCGAACCTGATCCCCGCCTCCATCGACCCGCTCCGCATCATCGACATCGTCGGTCTCGACCGCCAGGCCGACGGCGGCACCCACGTGCTGTCGACCGCCGAGGTCGGCCGGGTGCGGGTCACCGGGACCGAGAGCAAGGGCAAGGACAACAAACGGATCCGGCTCGAGGTCGTCGATCCGGAGCCCGCATGAGCCGCCGCCTGGTCGTCACCCAGAACATCAGCGTCGACGGCCGCATCGAGCTCCTCGACGACTGGTTCCAGCCGTCCCCGGTGGACGAGGACGTCGCCGATCTCCAGGAGGAGATGCAACGGCAGGGCTCGGAGACCGGCGCGATGCTCCTGGGACGTCGTACGTTCGAAGACTTCCGCGGCTACTGGCCCGACCACACGGACGAGCCCGCAGGAGCCGAGCTCGAGCGTCTGCAGAAGTACGTCGTCTCCACGACGATCGGCGACACGGGCTGGGTGAACTCGACGGTGCTCTCCGGCGACCCGGTCGACGTGACCACTCGGCTGGTCGCGGCCGGCGAGGGCGACCTCGTCGTGACCGGCAGCATCACCCTCACCCACGCACTGTTCGCGGCCGGGATCGTGGACGAGGTGCGTCTGTTCGTCTATCCCGCCATCCAGGGTCGTGGCCGCGGCCTCGTCCCTGAAGGCACCCGGCTCGACCTGTCCCTCCTCGAGGCCCGTGCGTTCCGCGGCGGCGTGACCCTGCTCCGGTACGCGGTTGCCTGACCACAGCCACTGCACGACGGTGCGACTCGTGGCTAGGGTCGGCGCCATGGCGGCGAAGACCCACGACCATCTGATCGGCCTGTTGCTGGGAGCCGAGGAGGACTGGCCGCAGGCCTTCGAGCAGATCCTCCGGTTCGTCGGCCCGCTGGACGTCGACGGCACCGAGCACCGGCTCGCCAGCGAGCGGCTGACCATCGAGCCGTTCGACCTCAGGGACCCGGTCCGCACCGGCCTCGTGATCGACCGGCTCGCACACTGGTACTTCCACCCCCGCGAATGGCTGAAGAAGGCCGCGCTGGTCAACCGCACCTACCTGCTCAACAGCCCCTTCACGTTCCAGTCGATGGAGAAGCACTCGGCGTACTGCGCGATGATCCGGCTCGGGCTCAAGGTCCCGGAGACGATCCTGGTGCCCTACAAGAACCCCGTCGACAACCACCGCTGGGCCTACACCAGCGCCCGATACAACAAGCCGTTCGACCTCGACGTGATCGCCGCCGAGATCGGTTACCCCCTCTACATGAAGCCGTTCGACGGCGGTGGCTGGCGCGGGGTCAGCCGGGTGAACGACCCGCGAGACCTCCACATGGCGTACGACGACTCCGGCGAGATGCTCATGCACCTCCAGGCCACCGTCGACTACGACCACTTCGCCCGGGCACTGTCGATCGGGCCGGAGACGATGGTGATGGACTTCCGGCCCGAGGAGCCGATGCACCGGCGGTACCACGTGACCCACAGCTTCCTCAGCGCTAGCGCCGGCAAGCAGGCGGTCGCGGTGTCCCGGATCGTCAACGCCTTCTTCCACTGGGAGTTCAACTCCGCCGAGATGCTGGTGAAGGGCGACGAGGTCTACCCGATCGACTACGCCAACGCCTGCCCTGACGTCGCGGTCACGTCGTTGCACTACTACTTCCCCTGGGCGATCACCGCCCTCGTGAAGTGGTCGACGTACTGCCTGGTGACCGGGCGCCGGACGAACGTCGACCTCGACACCAGCCGCTACTTCGAGATCGCCGACTCCGACCGGTCGTACGACGAGAAGCTCGACGCCTACCTCGCCCTCGCCGACGAACACTTCGAGACCGAGCGCTACCACGAGTGGTGTGCCAAGCACCTGGGCCACCTCGACGAGCTGGTCGCACAGTGGGTCAGCGGCCGGGACTTCGACCGGCTGCTGGTCGAGACCGTGCGCGCGACGTACCCGACCCACGAGCAGGAGCAGTTCCTCGCCCACTTCCGCGGGCTGGTCGGGATGTGGGTGCGTGACCAAGGGCGGGTCCCAGCGACGCAGTGATCGCACCCTCCGCTATCCGGGCAGGTGGGCTCAGCTCGCGATCAGGCGAGCGCCGTGCTCCCGCTCGTCCTCGCGGACCTCAGCGGGGGAGGACGCCAGGACGGACCATCGGCTCGTCCGGCCCTGGGGATCGGCGTATCTGGCGGACCGGAGCGCGGCCTCCACCCCTGCGCGAGCACCGGCCTCGTCATCGGTCGCGAACAGCACCCGGACCCTGAGCCGGGACCCGTCCTCGGTCACGCCTGTGAAGTGCGGGGCGTACGGGCAGGGCGGCGGGTGGTCGACCGACCCGCAGAGCGCGACCGTCACCGCACCTCCCGGCGCGCGTTCGTCCCCACCAGGCTCGAGCTCGAGGATCGCCTCATGGGCGTACACCTTCCTCACCGACCCAGTGTGACCCGCACCGCCGAGGTGCGAGGGTCGGGTGGTCCACGACACGTGGGTCGCGGATCCGGTCTCTGGACGACCGACTTGTTGTGGAGTATCCGGCTAGACATCCGGTAGTCCCTGACGAAACGGCCGAGATTTCCACTCCCGGCCGACCATTTCGTCAGGGACTACCGGCCGAAGGTGCTCTGCATCACCGCGCTGTGGATTCGGAGCGGGGGGCGCGGACCCTTAGACTGGGCCGGTCAGCGGCTCGCCGGAGGCGGGCCGCTTCTCATGTGCCCGATGTGGTGCGCGTACGACGCGCGGAGGCCAGCGATCGGGCGCCCGAGCCACCGCCCCGCAGGTCGACAACGGCCTTGCCGCCACACCCGAGGAACCACATGTCCGTCTTCACCGACCTGCCCGCGGCGCTCGTCAGCGCACTCGCAGAGCAGGACATCACCGAGCCCACCCCGGTCCAGGCCGCCGTGCTGCCCGACGCCCTGCAGGGGTACGACGTCCTGGGCCGCGCCCGGACAGGCTCCGGCAAGACCCTGGCGTTCGGCCTGCCGATCCTGGCCCGGCTCACCGGGCGCCGGTCGCGTCCGTGCCACCCCCGTGCGCTCGTGATCGTCCCGACCCGCGAGCTCGCCACCCAGGTCGCCCGGTCGCTGCTGCCGCTCGCGAAGGCGGTCGATCTTCGGCTGACCACGGTGTACGGCGGAACGCCGTACGAGCGCCAGACCCGGCAGCTGCGGCAGCGCGCCGACATCGTCGTGGCGACCCCCGGCCGGCTCGACGACCTCTTCGAGAACGGCTACCTCTTCTTCGACGACGTCGAGATGACCGTCCTCGACGAGGCGGACCACCTGTGCGACCTCGGCTTCTACCCGGCGGTCGACCGGCTGGTCGGGCTCACCCCGGCCGGCAGCCAGCGACTGCTGCTGAGCGCCACTCTCGACGGCGACGTCGACACACTCGTGCGCACCCACCTGCGCGACCCCCGCATCCATGAGCTCGACCCGAACGCCGGCTCGATCACCACGATGACCCACCACACGCTGACCGTCGGTGGCTTCCGCGACAAGGTCGAGGCGGTGACCCGGCTGGTCGAGGCCAACGGCCGCACGATCGTGTTCACCCGCACCCGCGAGAGCGCCACGCATCTGGCCGAGGCCCTGACGGACGCGGGCGTCGAGGCCGTCGACCTCCAGGGCAACCTGTCCCAGCGCGTGCGCGAGCGGAACCTGCACCGATTCGCCTCCGGCGCCGCCCAGGTCGTCGTGGCCACCGACGTCGCGGCCCGCGGGATCCACGTCGACGACGTGGGCCTGGTCGTCCACTTCGACGCCGCCGGCGACCCGAAGTCCTATCTCCACCGCAGCGGACGTACGGCGCGCGCCGGCCGCGACGGCTGCGTGGTCACCCTGACGACCCCGAAGCTGGTCCAGCAGGTCGTGCGGCTCCAGCAGGGCGCGGGAGTCGAGGTGCTCCACCACGACCTGCGCACAGCACCCTCGACGCTCACGGCCGAGGCACTGGCCGAGGCCGGTCACCCCGGGCCGGTCCGCGACCACGACGCCAAGCGACCGCAGGGCCGGCGCGGTCCGAAGCCCTACCGCGGCCAGGGGCGCGGCGGTCGACCTCAGCGCAAGCAGTACGCCGGTGGCCACCGGTCGGCGAAGAAGCGCACCGCTGCGTGACCCTCAGCCGCGGGCCAGCTGGAAGGCGATCGTGAGCATGGTCAGGCCGATGAGGACGTCGAGCACCTGCCAGGCCCGCGGCCGCGAGAGCCAGGGAGCGAACAGCCGCGCGCCGTACCCCAGCCCGGTGAACCACAGCATGCTGGCCAGCACGGCCCCGACCGCGAACCACCACTTCCCGGTCGGCCCGTGGTGCGCAGCGATCGAGCCGAGCAGGAGCACCGTGTCCAGGTAGACGTGCGGGTTCAGCCAGGTGAGCGCGACGGCTTGGACCAGCGCGCCACGAAGCCGTGGCTCGTCATGGCTCGCGGCGCGCAGTGATCCCGCGTGCCGCGCCCGCCACAGCGACCGCACGCCGTACGCCGTGAGGAACGCGACCCCGAGCCAGCGCACCACCGTCAGCGCCGTCGGCGCGCGCTGGACGATCGCGCCGATCCCCGCCACGCCGGCGGTGATCAGCACCAGGTCGGAGACGGCGCAGACCGTCACCACCGCGCCGACGTGCTCGCGCAGCAGCCCCTGCCGGAGGACGAACGCGTTCTGCGCCCCGATGGCGACGATCAGCGACAGACCGGTGAGCAGTCCTGCGACCAGGGCGTCGAGCACGCCCCGACGCTAGGGCACGGTGGTGAACGCCATGGCGAGCCTCGCGACCGAGCGACTTCCGACGCACCTGGGGCCTCAGACAGGCGGTCGCTGCCGCCGTCCGGCGAACATCGCGATCAGGAACCCGATCAGGGCGACGATCACGCAGATCCAGCCGACCGTGGTGGTTGCCACGTGGGCGGTGACGCTCGCCGGGAGGTCGACCGCTCCGGTGAGCAGGATCAGGCCGACGACGAGCAGGAGGACGGAAATTCCGATCCCCATGGGAACTCCTCTCAGGGACGACGTCTTACCTACCCCGTCCTGACGTCGTACCCAGCGGGCCTGTGCGCACACCTCCAGCCGCCCTGTAGGTATCAGAATGATCACGCGCCGCACCTCGGAGGTGTGGACGTCTTGACGCGCCCCGAGTGCGGACTGTCTGATACGTGCGGGCACGTATACGCGGGGGACTCGAGCGCGTTGAACGCCCCGTCTCACTTCTTCTTGGGGAAAGGCAATCCATGAGATCAAGGACACGCTCGCGCGTGCGCACGGGCGCTCTGTCCGTGACCACTGCGACGGCCCTGGCCGCGGCGCTCGCCGCCGCCCCGGCCATGGCCACATCAAGCAGTACGGCGGTCGCCTCTGGCGCGTCGCCCACCGCCGTTGCGAGCACGCGGGTCGTGACTCTCGTCACCGGCGACCGCGTCGTCTTGAGCACCGACTCCACCGGGCACAGCACCGCGTCGCTCACGCTGCACTCGCCGCACTACGGCAAGCCGCTCGAGTATGTGAACACGCCGGCTCACACGTGGGTCGTGCCGAAGCTCCCCATCTCCGTACGCCGCCACCTCGACCCCTCGGTGTTCGACGTCTCCGCGCTCAGCGGCAAGGTCGCGCTCAAGGTCACCTTCGATGCGGGCGCCGCTCCCCGTAGCCTGCCGGGCATCGACGTGCAGACGTCGTCGGCGCGAAGGGTCTCGGGCGGACGCACCACCGTCTCCGCGTCGTACGACGCGAACCGCCCGCTGCCCTCCCGGCTGAGCCGGTCCTTGCGCGGCGTCAGCATCGCGGTACAGGGGGCTGCCCAGCAGGCGCCGGCGGGATACGCCCTGCAGACGCTGACCATCAACGGCACGACCGCCAAAGGCAAGCCGCTCCCGTACGCGGACACGTTCGTCATGAACACCGATGACGGCCGGCTCGCCGGCTTCTTCGGCGGCATCATCCACGGACAGTGGAAGGTCGCGGTGCCCTCCGGCCACTACGTCGTCCTGAGCACCGACTTCTCGCGCGCGGTGGTCTCGCAGGTCGACGTCGCTGACACCGACGCGAGCGTGGACTTCTCGATGGGCGACGCGTCCGTGCAACCGAGGATGGTGCTGCCCGACCACAAGTCGATCAGCCCCGCGCTGGACCTGATCGGCACCGACGCCCGCGGCAAGTCCTCGTTCGACTTCGGCTGGAGCGGCATGATGCCGAAGGTCAACCCGCTCCCGCACCTCGCCACCGGCACGCTGAACACCGAGATCGCGAACCTCTGGGCGCCGAAGGGCTACCGGGAGTGGACCTTCGACAACAACCACGTCACGGTCCATCCGCTGACGGCGGTGGCTGCGGCCAAGGAGGTGCTGCCGGGCATTCCGAAGCACCTCACGTTCACCTACACGAACTCCGACTTCGCCCACGTCTCGATCGAGCACTACGCGACCGGCCCCAAGGACGGCGCGCTGGACGGCTTCTTCGGCTTCAGCCCGCAGGACCAGTTCGCGTTCATCGAGCTCTTCCCGACCGTCCGTCCCGGGGTCGTGCAGGCGATGTACCAGGGCAGCAAGAACATCCGGTGGGACAGCCTCACGACGGTCAACCGAAGCTTCCGCAATTTCTCGCAGCTGGAGCAGGCCTCGACGTACCACCGCGGCCAGCGCGCCGAGGTGCCGTTCTTCCGTGGTCCGGTCACGCCGGTCGCGGACCGGGGTGGGGAGTCGGGTCACACCGGCTTCGCCTGCCAGCTCTGCGTGAAGAACGGCAACCTGATGGGCTTCATGTCACTGGCCAGCTCGGCCGGAACAACACAGTTCGGCTACTTCGGCCAGGGCACGTGGGACCTGGTGAGCCGTCGCAGCCGGCTCGACCGCGGCCGGTACGCGATCACGCCGTTCGTGAAGAACGTCAAGCCCGGGCAGGAACTGCGGCTCTACGCCAATACCCAGCCGGGCGACACGAAGTACCAGCTGTCGTCACACGTCGCGGACTGGTGGCAGTTCAAGGTCCCGTCGAAGGACCAGGTCGTCCCCATCCTCCGAGCCGCGTACACGCCTCCGACCACCCTGAACAGCGTCGGCAACACCGGACGGGAGTCGTTCCCCATCACGTTCGACAACCTCGGTCCTCTCCACACCCGCGTCGTCTCCGCGTCCGTGAAGTGGTCGGTCGACGGCAAGAAGTGGCACGCCGCATCGCTGACGCGCAGGGACGGCAACACGTTCCGGGCGTCGTACACCAACCCGGTCGCGACCAGGGTGCACCGCACGCTCAGCCTGCGGATCGCGGCCCGGGACGCCGCCGGACGGAGGATGAGCGAGCAGGTGAAGAGCGCGTACTACCTGCCCAAGGCCGGGGCGCGGACCGTTCCACGCACATCGTCCGCGGGCGCCACGTCGACTCGGACCGCTGGGCGCATGTCGTCCGCGACCGTCACGTCGACGCAGAGCACCGGCCACCTGAACCGGTTCGTGCCGAGCAAGCTCTGCCGGACGACGACGGACTCGCAGTACGCCTGTTTCGTGAAGCTGAATGCGGCCACCAAGACCGCAGGCAGGGCCATGCCGGACCCGGCCGGCTGGGGTGCTCCCGCTCTGCGCGAGGCCTATGGGCTCGGGGCGGACCCGGCGCCGAGCACGGTCGCGGTGATCGTCGCCTACGACTACCCGCACGCCGAGGCGGACATGAACCAGTACCGCCGGCAGTTCGGCCTGCCTGCCTGCACGAGCGCGAGCGGCTGCTTCACCAAGCTGAACCAGAAGGGTGAAGAGGGCAACTACCCGGCACAGGACTACGGATGGGGTGTCGAAGCCTCACTCGACCTGCAGATGATCTCGACCGCCTGCCCGACCTGCCACATCGTCCTGGTCGAGGCGAACGTCCCCACCGACAAGTCCCTCGGCAGGTCAGAGCAGGCAGCGGTGAACGCCGGGGCGACGGTGACCAACCACTCGTTCGGACGGATCGAGCTGACCGGCACCCGTGTCCAGGCCGCCCTGTACACCCACCCGGGTGTCACCGCGGTCGCCTCGACCGGTGACTTCGGGTACGGGCCGGCGAGCTTCCCGGCGAGCGCTCCCTCGGTGGTGGCCGCGGGCGGTACGACGCTGGCCCGGTCGACGACCAACACCCGTGGCTGGAAGGAGAAGGCCTGGAGGTGGGGCGGATCCGGCTGCTCGGCGTACTTCACCAAGGTCACCGGTCAGACCGACACTGCCTGCCACATGCGCACGGCCTCCGACGTGTCGGCGGTCGCTCGCGGCCTGGCGATCTACAACACCTCTCTGCCGCAGGCCTACCGGGGCTGGCTCGAGGTGGACGGCACCAGTGCGTCGTCACCGCTGATCGCCGGCATGATCGGCTCCGACGGCAAGGGTGGGCTGCGCCCGGCCGACCTGTACGCCGGTCCGGCGGACGCGTTCAACGACGTGACCTCGGGCGCGAACGGGTTCTGCAAGGGGAGCTACATGTGCACGGCGGTCCCCGGATACGACGGGCCGACCGGTCTCGGGACGCCGAACGGCGTCGTGTCCTTCGGGCTGCCGCCGAGCTGAGCTCGCCGGTCATCTGACGGCATGACTGAAAGGCCGGT
>JAFMQY010000216.1 GCA_017354415.1 Nocardioides sp. | reverse complement strand
GTCGGGGCAGCGCGGACCGGCGGGGTACGAGGTCGCTCAGCGCCGGGTCAGCGCTGCCTGATGGGTCCGGGTCGTCGACACGTTGCCGACGTGGTCGGTGGCCCGCACGCGGTACACCAGGCGACCCTTGCGCAGCCCGACCAGCGACGCCGTCCACCGGTGCCGAGCGTTCGTGGCGAGCACGAACGGCTTCGCCTTCGCGAACGCCTTGGCCTTGGTGGTCGTCCTGACCCACTTCTTGGTCCTGGCGTTGTAGCCGAACCACGCTCCGCGCCGCCGCTCCGAGGCCTTCAGCGCGACCTTCGCGACACCGCTCTGGGCGTCGGTGGCCTTGCCCCGCAGGGTCTTCCAGGCTCGGACCGAGTGCCGCGCCCTGGGCAGCGTGAGCGTGACCGTCGGACGGATCAGGTCCGCGGTGACGGCGACCTCGGAGGTCGGCACCACGGCGGCATTGCCGGCCTCGTCGGTGATCGTCACGGCCGGGCTGTAGCTGCCGGCGGCGGCGTACACGTGCGTGAGCGGTTCGGCGGAGGTCCAGTCGGTCGACGTACCATCACCCCAGTCGACCGAGCGCGAGATCTGGCCGGCGGGTGACCAGTTGTCGGTGAGGTCCCCCTGCTGGGTGACGGTGACGGCCGTGAAGGCGGCCCAGGCGGCAGAGGGCGCGACGGTGAAGGTGCCGGTCGGTGCCTGGTCGTCCTCGACGACGACGCCGCTCGAGTCGACCACCGTGGTGTGTCCGGCGGCGTCCGTCAGCGTCACCTGGGGCACGTATCGGTTCTGCACGAGGGGGTAGCTGTGGTCGATGGTGTCGCCGGTCGGCCACACCTCCGGCGACGATCCGTCACCCCAGTCCACGGTGCGTGTGATCCCGGAGACGGGAGAGTCGTCGGTGAGGGACTCCTGGGTGATCGTCGCCGCGCCCGTGTCGGACACGAAGGTCGAGTGGAACTCTCCGGTCGGCGCGATCTGGTCCTCGAGCGTGAGCGTCGTGGTGCCCGCCTTGCTCCTGCGGTGGCCGTTCACCGCCCGGACCGACACACTCAGCCGCTGCCCGGGTGTGGCGGCGAGGCTCTTGTCCCACCTGGTCGTCGTCATCGTGGCCGAGGCCAGGATGGTGCCGGCGCGAGTGATGGTCGCCTTGTAGCTCGTGGCGCCGGTGACGGCTCCCCAGCTGACGGAGACGTCGTAGGTGCCGACCGTGGGCTCGGTGGCCGAAGCGCTGGGTGTCGGGACTCCCGGCTTGGCCGGCCCCGCCTCTGCAGCGGACGTGGAGAGGACGCCGACGGTGAGTGCCGCGGCTGCGGCGACGGCGGACACCCGGACGGTGTGCGTGATCAAGATCCCCCCTGGAATCACTGGTGGCTCCCCCCGGCGGAGCATTCATGGACGGGGAGCGGCTCCCGAGCCGGACCGCTGGCGCGCCCCGGACTCGCCTGAGTCGGGACGTGGGCAGTGAACAGGAGAGGTTGCGCTCCGCGAGGGGGATTCGCCGAAAACGTCCGTTCGGGCTCGGCGGGCCGCCCCGGTGACTAGTTCCGGGTGGGCCGACAGGACTACGACGCCGGCGAAACCGACGCCTGGGCGTCAGTACCAGCCGTTGCTCTGCTTGAAGGCCCAGGCGCTGCACGGCGACCCGTAGCTGGACCTGATGTATCCCAGGCCCCACTTGATCTGGGTCACCGGGTTGGTGCGCCAGTCGGGGGCGACCGACGCCATCTTCTCCGCCGGCAGGGACTGCGGGATGCCGTAGGCGCCGGAGCTGGGGTTCATGGCATCCACACGCCAGCCGCTCTCCCCCATCCAGAGTGGGATGAGGCAGGACATCTGGGAGCTGTCGAAGCCGTACGACGGCAGCAGGGTCGCGGCGATCGTCTGCGGCGACTGGTTCGAGAGGCTCTCCTGACCGCTCACCGCCGGGCCCGACTTCAGGCGGAGGGCGGCGCGCTTCGCCGGGTCGGTCCGGCGATGGGTGGCGCTCCGGGCGCGGTTATGGGTCCGGCTCTGGGTGCGCCCCTTGGCACCGCCCCCACTGCCACCCCGGGTGCGGCCCTGGGTGCGGTCGGAGGAACGGGAGACGGTGGCAGCACGGTCCTGGTGGTCGGCCCGGTGGGTGGTCTGGGCAGCGGCCGGCGACGCCGAGTCGGCGAGGTTCACCGCACCGCTCGGCGACGTGGCCAGTCCGACCGCGACGGCGACGCCGGTGGCCGCAGCCGCGAGCCCGCTGAAGGTCAGCGACTTCCGCAGCGCGTTGCGCGCAGGTTGCCGAGGCGCTTCGCCCGGTCGGGTGGACCGAGCCGAGAGGGCGGCAGGATGCGTCGGGAGCGGGGCACCTCGGTGTTTGGGCAGGGGGGACTGATGTGAAGAATGTGAAGACACAGCAAAAAGCACTCGGGGGTAGACGACTCGGGTGCGCCCACCACCTCGAACGAGGTCCGAGATTCACCCGCAACGGTGATGGACTGCCGGCAACCCTGCATGACTGAACAGGGGTTCGCAAACCGAACGCCGGCAGAAGTAGTGGAAAAGTGCACGATTTACCGCCTCGTGCGTCACATAGATCACACCAGGCCTCGCCCGTTACGGCTCAGATGCGACCTTCATCACCGCGGGGTGAACGGCTCGTGACCCTGCGGTGACGGGTCAGAGAGTGACGTCCTCCAACATCTCGGTGACCAGTGCGGCGATCGGCGAGCGTTCGGAGCGGGTCAGCGTCACGTGGGCGAACAGTGGGTGCCCCTTGAGCTTCTCGACCACCGCGACGACGCCGTCGTGCCTCCCCACACGCAGGTTGTCGCGCTGCGCGACGTCATGGGTGAGCACCACCTTGGAGTTCGCCCCGATCCGCGACAGGACGGTGAGCAACACGTTGCGCTCGAGCGACTGCGCCTCGTCGACGATCACGAACGCGTCGTGCAGCGAGCGGCCCCGGATGTGGGTCAGCGGGAGCACCTCGAGCATGCCGCGGTCGAGCACCTCCTCGATGACGTCGCGGGACGTGATCACGCCCAGGGTGTCGAAGACCGCCTGCGCCCAGGGCGACATCTTCTCCGACTCGGATCCCGGCAGGTAGCCGAGCTCCTGGCCACCGACGGCGTACAGCGGCCGGAAGACCACGACCTTCTGGTGCTGACGGCGTTCGAGCACGGCCTCCAGCCCGGCGCACAGGGCCATCGCCGACTTGCCGGTGCCCGCCCGGCCGCCGAGCGACACGATGCCGACCTCGGGGTCGAGCAGCATCTCCAGCGCGATCCGCTGCTCGGCCGAGCGCCCGTGGATGCCGAACGCCTCGCGGTCGCCGCGGACGAGGTGGACGTGCTTGTCGGGCCCGACCCTGCCGAGCGCCGTACTCCGCTCGGAAAGCAGCACCAGCCCGGTGTGGCAGGGCAGCTCGCGCGCCGACTCGACGTCGGTCGAGCCCGCGTCGTACAGCTCGTCCAGCACCGATGCCGGCACCTCGAGCTCGGCCACGCCGCTGTAGCCGGGGTCGGCCTCGCCCACCCGCTCGCCGTGGTACTCCTCGGCGCGCAGGCCGACAGCGGACGCCTTGATCCGCATCGGCAGGTCCTTGGAGACCAACGTCACGTCGTAGTGCTCGTTGGCGAGGTTGCGTGCGACGGCGAGGATCCTGGTGTCGTTGTCGCCGAGGCGGAACCCGGACGGAAGCGACTCGGGGTCGGTGTGGTTGAGCTCGACCCGGATCGTGCCCCCCTCGTCTGCGACCGGCACCGCTTCGTCGAGCCTGCCGTGGGTGACCCGCAGCTCGTCCAGCGCCCGCAGCGCGGTCCGGGCGAAGAAGCCGAGCTCAGGATGATGGCGCTTGGCCTCGAGCTCGGTGATCACAACGACTGGCAGGACCACCTCGTGCTCGGCGAACCGGCGCATCGCACCCGGATCGGCCAGCAGCACGCTGGTGTCGAGGACGAACGTGCGGACGTCACGCTTCCGTGCGACGGTCCGCCGGGTCCCCTGATTGGCCTGCGGCACCAGACACCCCTCACCAGACCCGGCGGGCACCCCACGCCCGGTCTTGTTCTCGCTCGCGCGTGGTGGACCGGGACGGGACCCGCAGGACCGGAGTGCCGACCTCCTGGGCACGGCCTGGCGGCCGAGCCGCGCGACGAGATCCGCCGCGCTGTCTGGTCGTGAAGTCTCACGAACGGGCCTCCCGGTATCGGCCGGCTTGCCACCTGCCGATGTCGCGAACGTACGCCCGTCGGCCGGGGATTACGGGAGACACGCTGAAAGCGCAGGTCCCGACAAGAGAAACGGGGGAACGACCGATGTCGGACGGGTGATCTGCCGCCTATGCCGGCCCGGTCAGACGCCGTACCGCCGCTCGCGCTGGGCGTAGGCGCGGACGGCCCGGAGGAAGTCGACCTTGCGGAAGTCGGGCCAGTAGGCCTCGCAGAAGTAGAACTCGCTCTGCGCGCTCTGCCAGAGCAGGAAGCCGCCGAGGCGCTGCTCGCCCGACGTGCGGATCACGAGGTCGGGGTCGGGCTGGCCCTTGGTGTAGAGATGCTGGGCGATGTGGTCGACGTCGATCACCTCGGCCAGCTCCTCCAGGCTGGTGCCGCGCTCCGCGTGTTCCTGGAGCAGCGACCGTACGGCGTCTGCGATCTCGCGACGCCCGCCGTACGGCACCGCGACGTTGACCAGCAGCCCGTCGACGTCGCGGGTCGCCTCCTCGGCCTCCTTGAGCCGTGTGGCGATGGGGGCGGGCAGCAGGTCGAGGGCGCCCACGGGGTGGATCCGCCAGCGCTCTTCGGCGGCGAGCGCCTCCACCGCGTCCCCGATCACGCCGAGCAGGCCGTCGAGCTGCTCAGGTGGCCGGTTGAGGTTGTCCGTGGAGAGCAACCACAGCGTGACGACCTTGACGCCGACCTCCTCGCACCACTGGAGGAGCGGCTCGATGTTGGCGGCGCCGGCGCGGTAGCCGTGCGTGCTGTCGCGGCCGACCCCCTTGGCCCAGCGCCGGTTGCCGTCGAGCATCACGCCGATGTGCTGGGGGATGCGGTCCTTGGGCAGCGCCTTGACCATGCGCGCTTCGTAGGCGGGGTAGAGGAGGCGGCGTACGTGTTCCTTGAGCTCTGCGATCGCCGCCATTCTTCGATGGTAGACCTCGGTGAGATCGCGCGAACGGACTTCGGCGCGACCGGCCCGCCGGTAGGGTCGCGGCATGAACGACTCGATCCGGGCCGGTCTCGACTCCCTCGCCGTCCACGTGGCGGAGGGGGTCGCCGAGGTCAAGCCGCGGCTGCGGGGCTGGCTGCACCTGGGCACCGCGCCGATGACCCTCGCCGCGGGGATCATCCTGATCGCACTCTCACCGACGGCGTCCACCCGGGTCGGGTCGGCGGTGTACGCCGTGTGCTCGGTGCTGCTGTTCACGGTGTCTGCGGTCTACCACCGCGGCCGCTGGTCGCCCCGCGTGGCCGGTCTGCTGAAGCGTTTCGACCACGCCAACATCTTTCTGCTGATCGCCGGCTCGTACACGCCGTTCTCCCTGCTGCTCCTGCGCGGGAACGACCGGATCGTGATGCTCGCCGTGGTCTGGGGCGGCGCCCTGGCCGGCGTCGCGTTCCGGGTCCTCTGGATCGGTGCGCCGCGCTGGCTCTACACCCCGATCTACATCGGGCTCGGCTGGGCGGCGGTGTTCTTCCTGCCGCAGTACGCCGAGGGCGCGCACCGGCTCGGCGTGGGCATCGGGGTCGCGGTGCTCGCGCTGATCGCGGTGGGCGGCGCGCTGTACACGCTCGGCGGGGTCGTCTACGGCTTCAAGCGGCCCGACCCGTGGCCGCGCTGGTTCGGCTTCCACGAGGTGTTCCACACCTGCACGATCCTGGCGTTCGTGACCCACTACGTCTCGCTGTCGCTGGCGACGTACTCGCTGCGCTGAGCCGGCCCTTGACGTCGTACGACGTGTCCTCGCTCACCCCGGACCCTGGCCCGGAACATCTCGGCCACCTGTCTCGTCACATCATGCGATGGCCGAACAGCACACGCATGCCCTGAGCTACCCAACCGTGATCGCCGGAGCGGTGGCGGCGGCGACGGCGACCGCACTCTCGAGCCAGCTCGGCCTGCTCGGCACGATCCTCGGTGCCGCCGTCGCCAGCGTCGTCAGCGCGGTCGTGACGAACGCCCTCGCCGGCTGGATCGCCCATCTCCACGGTGCGACCCGCGACCGCGATCCGCTGCCGTTCCAGCGGCTGCTGGTCGGAGTCGCGGCGATCACCCTGGTCGTCCTGGCCTTCCACACCGGGCTGGACCTGATGCTGCGCGGCATCCCCACCGGCAGCCTCGCCGGGCGACTGCTCGCCCAGGCCGGCCTGGGCTGACCCGCCGCCAACCCTC
>JAFMQY010000215.1 GCA_017354415.1 Nocardioides sp. | reverse complement strand
GGCCGAGCGCGTGGACGCCGGAGCTCCAGCCGCCGGCGAGCCTGCGGTCACGCAGCCCGTCGATGCGGGTGCCACGACGCCGGCGGTCGAGGAGGACGCCACCCCCGCCCCGGCGGACGCGTCGACTGCCGGTGATGAGGCTGCGGCTGCTCCGGTCGCTGAGGACACGCCCTCCGCAGCCACGCCCGAGCCGACGACACCGACGGCGTCACGCGGCTCGGACGAGGCCATCGACCTCGGGAAGACCGTTCTCCCGGCGCTGGCCCGGGCCTACTGGAAGCAGGCGCTGGTCGCGGTCGTCGTGATCGTGATCATCGTCTGGCTCATCGTGCGCTGACCGGGCAGGACGAGCGCCGGTCCGGAGGACCGCCACGCGGCGGCTTCAGGGCGTGCGCTCACCTGTGCCGCTGGGTGATGGAGAACCGGTCGATCTTGAACCGGTGGAACGCACCGTGGGTCGAGACGATCTCGTATCCGAAGCAGATCTGGCTGATCCTCGAGCCGTGACGCAGGTACCCGTGCCTGACGAGATACGACAGCCGCTTCTCGAGCGAGATCCTGCCGTGGTGCAAGGGATGCCTCGGCACGAAGGCGAGGTAGCCGTGGTCGCCGGTCGCGTAGAGCCTCCACGTCCGGTGCGAGAACCGCAGCCCCCGCTTGACCACATGGCCGGACGGCACCTGGCGGTGGTTGTCGGTCCAGATCATGACCTCGGTCGAGCCGCTGCTGGCGACGCCGTCCATCCAGATGTCGAATGCGCCGTCGTAGATGCCGACGGGGGTGACCGGGACGCGAACGTGCTCCGGATGGACGCGAACGAGTTCAGCCTCGGACCCTGGTAGTCGCGGTGGACGTTGGGATACGTCTTGACCGCGCCGTCGCCGCTCCTGTTGTCGGCCTTGGCCCGCACGTACCAGTTGCCGGCCGAGCAGGCCCCGAGCGTCTCGGAGACCTGGTAGGCGCTCGCGTTCCACATGTTGTTGTGCACGTAGTACCGGCCCATCGTCGTACCGGCGTTCGGGTCGGAGGTGACGAAGCGGGGATGTGCACAGGTCCGGGCTGTGCCCGCGGCGTCCGCGCTCGAGTTGCCGAGTCCGACCGTGAGTGCCACGAGGGCCAGGACGGGCAGGAGCCGTCCGAGGAGGGGGAGGTGCTTCATGCAGGGGTGTCCTCGTCTCGAAGCATGGCTCAGAAGACCCCTCGTGGCCGGAACTGGACCGAGATCCGCGGGCCCGCTCGGGCGACCTTCGGTACGGCGTGCTCCCAGGTGCGCTGGCACGAGCCACCCATCACGACCAGGTCGCCGTGGCCCATCTCGAACGAGAGCGACTCGCCGCCGCCGCGAGGCCGCAGTGCAAGCCGGCGCAGGTCACCGAACGAGACGATCGCGACCATCGTGTCCTGCTGGCGTCCGCGCCCGAACCGGTCGCCGTGCCAGGCCACGCTGTCGCGTCCGTCGCGGTAGTAGCAGCAGCCGGCGGTGAGGAAGGGTTCGCCGAGCTCGGGCAGGTAGTGCGCGGACAGCGCTTCCCGCGCCTCCACCAGCAGCGGGTGGGGGAGCGGCTCGCCCTCGCTGTAGGTGTGCACCAGACGAGGGACGTCGACGACCCGGTCGTACATCTGTCGCCTCTCCGCGCGCCACGGTACGTCGGAGACGAGCCGCTCGAGCACCTCATCGGCGCCCGAGACGAAGTCACGGCGTACGTCGACCCAGGCGCCTCGGGTCAGGTGGTGGCGCTCGGCGGCCGCGAGCGAGCGCAGCCCCGGGGCCGGCGTCTCGAACAGCGTGCCCTGGAAGTCCACGCACTCACGTTAGCACGGAATCGAACAGGCGTTCGATCACACCGCAGGCTTGAGGTGCAGACGTCACGCGGTCTTCTCGGTGGTCACCTCCATACCGACGTCGGCGGGGTCCACGACTCCCATGTTCACGGCCAGCGCCTCGGCGAGGAACACGAGCCGGTCGGTGGCGTCGGCCTCGGTTGCGTTGCGTTGGCACTCTTGTCCAATGAGCGAGCCCGCAGCCAGGATCCGCGACCTGGTCAAGACCTACGGCGCGGGCGACGCGCTCGTGCGAGCCCTCGACGGGGTGACCCTGGATCTCGGGGCGCGGCAGTTCACCGCGATCATGGGGCCGAGCGGGTCGGGCAAGTCCACGCTCATGCACTGCGCCGCAGCACTCGACCGCGCCGACTCGGGCACCGTCCACTTCGGTGACCAGGAGCTCTCGCGGCTCGGCGACAAGGCGCTGACCCGGCTGCGCCGTGACCGGATCGGCTTCGTGTTCCAGGCCTACAACCTGATCCCCACCCTCAACGCCGAGGAGAACATCAAGCTGCCGCAGGCGATCGCCGGACGTCGTCCAGACCGGCAGTGGTACGACGAGGTCGTCGACACGGTCGGCCTCCGGGACCGGCTGACGCACAAGCCGCACGAGCTCTCCGGCGGTCAGCTGCAGCGGGTGGCGGTCGCCCGGGCCCTCGTCGGCCGGCCCCAGATCGTGTTCGCGGACGAGCCCACCGGAAACCTCGACAGCCGGTCCGGGGCCGAGATCCTCGAGCTGCTGCGCCGCAGCGTGGACGAGCACGGGCAGACGGTGGTGATGGTCACCCACGACCCGGTCGCCGCGGCGTACACCGATCGGGTGGTGTTCCTCTCCGACGGCCGCATCGTCGACGAGCTCCTCGATCCCGACCGCGACCTGCTGATGTCGCGGATGGCCCTGTCAGAGCAGCGCGAGCCGGTGGACTGAGGCCGACGATGCTCCGCGCTGCCTGGAAGAGCCTGCTGGCCCGCAAGGTCCGGCTCGTCATGAGCACGTTCGCGATTGCGCTTGGCGTCGCGTTCGTGGTCGGGTCCCTGGTCTTCTCCGCCGCGCTGAGCGAGGGGTTCAACCGGTTGTTCGGCGCCTCGGTCGGCGACGTCGTCGTCCGCCCCGCGGGCAGCGCCACCACCCTGAACGGCGACCCGTCGACGCGCACGGTCCCGGCCTCACTGGTCCAGCGGCTCGAGGGCACGCCGGGCGCGATCCGGGTCGACGGGTTCGTCTCGGCACTTGGGGTGTTCGTCGTCGGGAGGGACGACAAGGTGATCGGCGGCCTCGGCGCGCCGACGTACGGCCTGTCCTACTCGGACGCTCCGGCCGGGCACGGGATCGACGGGCTCACCATCCAGGCCGGCCATCCGCCGCACGGTCCGCGACAGGTCGCCCTCGACCAGCAGACCGCGCAGCTCGCCGGCTACCACCTCGGCGACCGGGTCCCGATCGTGACCGCCGGGCATCGCGCCCTGCTGCACGCGAGGCTGGTCGGCATCGCCGGGTACGCCGACAACACCTCCCTCGCCGGGGCGACGCTCACCATCTTCGACGTACCGACGGCCCAGCAGCTCTTCCTGAAGGGCAAGAACGCGTTCACCACCATCTGGGTCACCGCGGACCCAGGCGTCTCGCAGACCGAGCTCCGCGACGCGGTCATCCAGCGGCTCCCGCCGAAGGTCACAGCCGTCACCGGCGACGACGCGGCCAACGAGAACGCCAGCCAGGTGCTTCAGGGGGTGAAGTTCCTGCGCACGTTCCTGCTCATCTTCGCCGCGGTCGCGCTGGTCGTCGGGGCGTACCTGATCGTCAACACGTTCTCGATCCTGGTCGCCCAGCGGAGTCGCGAGCTCGCGCTGCTGCGAGCGATCGGCGCCTCGCGGCGCCAGGTGTCGCGCAGCGTGCTGGTGGAGGCCCTGGTGCTCGGCTTGTTCGGGGCGACGGTCGGGATCGTGCTCGGTCTGGGTCTGGCCTACGCGATCCGCGGGCTGATCGCCCTGCTCGGACTCGACCTCGGCGGAACCGGGCTGCACCTGACCGGCCAGGGCGTGCTCGCCGGATACGCGACCGGGGTCGTGGTGACCATGGCAGCCGCGTGGCTGCCGGCGCGCCGTACCGGGCGGATCATGCCGGTGCAGGCGCTGGGCGACGTCGTGGCCATGCCGGAGTCGTCGATCCGGCGGCGCTTCGTGCTCGGCATGGTGCTCGCCGCGCTGGGCGCGGTCGCGGCTCTCGACGGTCTGTTCGGGTCGCCACCGCACGCCGGGTACCTGCTCGGCGGTGGCATCTTCGCGGTGCTGCTCGGTGTCACGGCGGCCGCGCCCGTGCTGTGCCGGCCGCTCCTCGGTCTCGCCCGAGCGGCGTACGCCCTGGTGTTCCGGGCCGTGGGTCGCCTGGCCGGGCTGAACGCCCTGCGCAACCCGCGCCGTACGACGGCCACGGCCTCGGCGTTGATGATCGGACTCGCGCTCGCCAGCACGATGTCGATCATCGGCGCCTCGGCGAAGGCCAGCGTCGACAAGACGATCGAGGACAACTTCATCGGCAGCTACGTCGTGGGCAGCGCCTTCGGTCAGCCGTTCTCACCCCAGGTCGCCCGCAGGATCGACCGGGTGCCAGGGGTCACGAAGGTGGTGCGCCAGCGCTACGCCTTCATCGAGGCCGACGGCCGCCGTTCGACGCTGACGGGTGTGGTGCCGTCGCAGCTCGGCTCCTTCGGCCTGAACCTGCAGTCCGGGTCCGCCCGGCTGAGCGGTCGCACGGTGCTGGTGAACGCGACGTACGCCGCGGACCACCACCTGAGCGTGGGGGACACCGTGACTCTCGGAAGGCTGCCGGTCGGCAGCCGGACCTTCACGGTGGCTGGTACGTACGCCGACACCCCGCTGGTCTTCGACTTCGTTACCTCGATCCAGAACCTGGCGTCGGCCGGGTTCGCCGACAGCGACAACTTCCTGATCGTCTTCACCGACCCGGCTGCGGGCAGCCTGATGCAGACCCTGCGCAGCGTGGTGGCCGACCTCCCGGTGGTGACGGTGCAGGACGAGCAGCAGTTCGCAGCCGCGCAACGCCGGCCGATCGACCAGCTGGTGCTGATGGTCGACGCGCTGCTCGGCCTGGCCCTGGTGATCGCGGTCCTCGGGATCGTGAACACGCTGGCGTTGTCGATCATCGAGCGCACCCGGGAGATCGGGCTGCTCCGTGCCATCGGTCTCGGCCGCGGACAGCTGCGCCTGATGGTGACCCTCGAGTCGGTGGTGATGGCCCTCCTGGGCGCGGTCCTGGGCGTCGCCCTGGGGATCTGCTTCGGGGTGGCGATGATGCACGCCCTGCGCGATCAGGGTCTGGACGTGATCGCCGTTCCCTATGACCAGCTGGGGGTGTTCCTGGCTCTCGCGGTCGTGGCGGGTGTGCTCGCCGCGGTGCTGCCGGCCCGACGTGCCGCCCAGCTCGACGTACTCACGGCCATCGCCGCGACCTGAGGTCGACGGTCGGGACACTGCACTGTCGGGACCACGTGGTCCCGACCGTGCAAAGCCCGTCAGGTCCTCACCGATCTCGCGAGAGACCACGAGAATCGCGCGTGGCCCCGCACCTCAGGCCTCTCCGAGATGGCCCAAGGGCGCGATCGTGCGACCGGACTCCTCACACACCCATCTCGGTGCCGGGCCGCCGATGTCGGGCTCGATGTAGAGCGAGTGCTCGGGCTCCGCGGGGTCGCAGGCCAGACACATGGGCCACCGGCCGACGATCTCGAACAAGGCGTCCTGCACGTCCTGGGCGACCAGCCCCGCGACGTACACGCTCCCCTCGGGCCACTGCTCCGCCCACCACCCGCGGTTCGCACAGGCATCCTCCAGGGCGTCGACTGCTTCCGGGGATGCGCGGTGCCGGGCCTCGAGGTCGGCCAGCACCAGAGCGCGGGCGGCGAGCAGGAGGGACGTGTCCACCCCTTGATTGTGCCCCGCGGGCCGGAGCGGGACGCGACCGGCGGTGGCGGCTCACAGCCTCAGGGTTTCCTTGGGTCACCGCGAGTCGGGCAGGTCCGCCGATAGCCTCCGAGGATGTACGACGTCGCCCTGACCGTCGCCGCCTGCGTGCGGGCCGGCACTCGCGTGGACGTGGGCTGGCTCGTCGACCGGGACGGCCCGCCCGTCGACCCGGCGGAGGCGTTGGCGCTGACTCCAGGCGGCGGTCGGGTCGGTCATGTCTGGGGCGGGGCCGCCGACGACCAGCTGGCCGAGCGGGCCAGCGGTGTGGGACGCGGCCGGCTCGTCACGGTCGACGTCGCTGACTACGAAGCGGCTCTGGCCGGGGAGACGGCGACCGGCTCAGGCCGGTGCCTGCTGCTGCCGGCCGACGAGCTGCCCACGGAGCTCTGGGAACGGCTGGTCGCCCGTGAAGCGGTCTGCCTGGTCACCGACCTCGACGGCGACATGGCGCTACGCAGCCGGCTCGTCGAGGCCGACCGGGTGGAGGCCGAGGACGCCGACGTGCTGTCCGCCTGGTCCGTCGGCCGAAGCACCACGGCCGTGTCCGCTGGCCGCGTGGTCACGGTGCTCCGCCCGGTGCCCACGC
>JAFMQY010000214.1 GCA_017354415.1 Nocardioides sp. | reverse complement strand
TGCGTACGCAACTGCCGGGTCAGCGCGCTCCGGCGTACATAACAGCCGGGTCAGCGCACCCCGGCGTACATAACTGCCGGGTCAGCGCACTCCGGGCGTACGCAACTGCCAGGTCAGCGCGTTCCGGGCGTACGTAACAGCCGGGTCAGCGCGCTGCGGGCGTACGCAGATGCCAGGTCAGCGGGCGCCGACCGTCTCGTCGTCGGGGACGTATCCGACGGCCTCGGCGAGGCGGGAGCGGCGGGTGCCGGAGGCCGGGCGTGCCGGCACGGGTTCGGATGGCGCGGGCTCGCGGGGCGTGACGCCGGCGACGATCTGCTCGGCCATGCCGTACAGCAGCGGCAGGGCGCCGGCCACGACGCCACCGGTGCGGTTGATGTGCCGCACGTCCTGCATGATCGGTGCCGCGTTCTGCCCGATCGCGGCGACCAGCCTGCTGCACTCCTCCAGGTTCGTGGCGATCCGGGACAGTTGGGCGCCGACGATGTACAGGTAGATCCCGAGCCCCGCGATGAGCAGCACGATGTCGACGACCGTCAGCACGACGAGGGTGTTCACATCCGCACCTTTCCGAGGACGCGTCCGAGGAACAGATGGTGTTGGAGACCCTCCGCCAGCACCGCGTCGACGCCGCCGGCGGTGACGCCGATGAGGGCGGCGTCCTCGGTGTTCTTCTCGGCGGCCTTCAGGGTCTCCCGCACGGCCGCGACGCGGCGGTCGATGGTGCGGACCTCCAGCACCAGGATGGTGAGCAGCGCGGCTACGGCGAGCACGACTACGAAGCCAGCGATCACCGCACCCCACCAGAGGTTGCGGTCGGTGGTGCTCAGCAGGGTCGGGGGTACGGCGAGCAGGGCACTCATCTCAGCCACCCAGCCTGATCCGGCCACGCTCGAGCCCGGCGATGATCGTGGTCGCATGCTCGATCGTCGTGTTCAGCTCGGACAGCGGCGCCGTGTTGCGGACGGAGTCGCCCAGGGATGCGTCGATGGCGCCTGCCTGGCGACCGATCCGGGCGGCCAACAGCAGGATCGGTACGACGAGCGCGACCACGACGAGGACGACCACGATCCCGATCACGTACCCGATCGTCCACCCGGTCGAGGCGAGAACAGTCATCAGATCGCCTCACAGAAGTCGCGCACCGGCTTGAGGCTGGCATTCACCGACGGCAGCACCTCGGGCACGGTGCTGGTCCGCTGGGCGATCACCCCGACCCCGCCGATGACGTCGTCGAGCGTGGCGGTCACGGCCCGGAGATGGAAGATCACGCGCAGCAGACCGACTGCGGCGACGACGATGATCACCGCCGCGATCACGACGGTCACCCAAGCGACGACTGGCATGGGACGCCTCCTCAGTTCTCGGTCTTCGGGGGAAGCAGCTTTCCGACGGACCCGCCGTATCGGGCGGCGCCGGTGGCGACGTCGCGTACCGTGCGGTCGGTCGTCGCCAGCGCCTGGGGTAAGCCGTCGAGCTCGCCGGCCAGCCGGACGCCTCCGGCCAGGATCTCGTCGGACGCTCCGCGGATCCGCTCGAGCGCGGCCAGGACGCGGTTGAGCAGGGCGACGAGCACCGGCGCGACCACGAGCAGGAGCACGATGTTGCCGATCCACCACCAGACCATGACGACTCCTCAGCTCCGTGCGGGCTCGTAGGGAAGGAAGAAGCGGCGGAAGACCCGCATCAGGGCCAGGCGTGCGGCCTGCACGCCGATCGCGAAGCCGCTCGCGGACGTCCTACCGACGTCGCCCACGGCCTCACCGCGCTCGATCGCACCGATCCGCCGCTGCATGTTGCTCGCGAACTGCCCCATCAGCACGGTGGTGACGTCGGAGATCATGCCGCGGCCGTACTGCGCGGCCGCGCCCGAGAGCTGGAGGTCCTGGTCGAGGTCGACCCGCGTGCCGGCGCCCGCGGAGGCGAGCTGGGCGGTGATGGTCATCGCCGCCTGGCCGCGACCCTTCTGGTCGGCGCCGGCCGCGTCGATGACCATCCGCTTCGCCGTGTCGTCGCGCTCGAGGATCTTCGCCTTCCCGGCGAACTGCAGCCGCACGGGACCCATCCGAACGCCGACCGTGCCGGCATACGCCTCGTTGCCGAGGTCCTCGGTGAGCTCCGCGCCCGGGAGGCAGGCGGCCACCTGCGGCACGTCCCCGAAGAACGCCCAGACCTTGTCCAGCGGCTCGGCAACGTCGAACTGGTTCTTGATCAGCATCACGCCTCCGCTTCGCTCAGATAGCGCGCCGGGTCAGCAGCGAACGACTGCGAGCACCGAGCGCCGCAGAAGTAGTACGTCGTGCCCTCGTGTTCGACCGGGAAGTGCGCGGCATCGGCGGTGACGGTCATGCCGCACACCGGGTCGAGCACCTCGGCGACCGGTGACGGGACCGCGGAACTGGCCGAGGGGGAGCCGGTCAGCTCGCCGGCTGCGCGGCGTTGCACGAGCTCGGCCAGGACCGAGACAGCGATCTCCTGGTGGGTGGTCCGGCCGAGGTCGAGACCGACCGGCGTCCGGACCCGGTCGAGGAAGTGCCGGGGTACGCCGCGCTCGGCGAGGTAGGCGAGCAGCGACTCCCCGCGCTTGCGCGAGGCCACCAGCCCGACGAACGCCGGTGCCGCCGACACCGCGAGGGCGACCGCGTCCTCGTCCCCGTGGCCTTGCGAGGCGACCACCACGATCGAGCGCTCGGTGAGGTCGTCGGCGGAGAGCTCGGGCGCCCCGATCACGCGGGTCTTCCACCCCAACGCCCCGGCGAGCTCGGCCAGGGTGTGCGTCATCGGGGAGTCGCCCACGACCACCAGGTCGAGAGCCGGTACGACGGGTTCGACGTAGATCTGCAAGGCGCCCTCGCTCTGGCACGACATGGGGACGTAGAGCATGCCCTCGGGCAGCTCGGACTGGGGCACGTCGGCGGTGCCGAGGAACAGCAGCCGCGGCTCTCGGCTCTCGATCACGCGCACCGCCTCGCGGAGGACGACCGGCTCGGCGCAGGCGCCGCCGATCCACCCGTGGAGCTGCCCGTCGCGGGTGATGATGGCGCGGGAGCCCATCTGGCCGGACGACGGTCCCTGGCGCCAGACCACGGTGGCCAGCGCGAACTCCTCTCCGCGTCGCGCCAGCTCCGCGGCCTGCTCGACGATGTCCCAGCCCTGGGCGTTCATGTCAGTCAGTCTTCACCGGTGGGGCGCCGGACACGTCGTGGTGTTGGGTGAGGGCCTCGTGCACCCGGTCGGGGAGCAGTGGCATGTCGATGTTGCGTACGCCGGTGCCGCCGAGCGCGTCGATGACCGCGTTCACGAACGCCGCGGGACCGCCGACCGTGGCGCACTCGCCGATGCCCTTGGCGCCGATCGGGTGGTGCGGGCACGGAGTGACGACCTCGTGCAGCTCCCAGCCGGGCGTCTCCCAGGCCGTCGGCAGCAGGTAGTCCATGAAGTTCGACCCGACGCAGTTGCCCTCGGAGTCGAAGGTGATGAACTGCATGCTGGCCATCGCGTACGCCTCGGTGAGGCCGCCCATGATCTGGCCCTCGACCACCATCGGGTTGATCCGGACACCGCAGTCATCCACCGCGACGAACCTGAGCACGTCCCACACGCCGGTCACCGGGTCCACCTCGACGGTGGCGATGTAGCACGCGAAAGGCCAGGTGAGGTTGGGCGGGTCGTAGTAGGCGTTGCCCTCCAGCCCGGGCTCCATGCCGTCGGGCATGTTGCTGTACGCCGCGGCCGCGCACTCCTGGATGGTGACGCCCTGGGCGGGGTTGCTCCGCACGTAGAACCGGCCGAGCTCCCACTCGACGTCCTCCTCCGAGACCTCGAGCAGGTGGGCGGCGAGCTTGCGCGCCTTGGCCCGCACCTTGCGGGAGACCATCGAGACCGCGGCGCCCGCCACCGGCGTGCTGCGGGAGGCGTAGGTGCCCATCCCGAACGGCGCGGTGTCGGTGTCGCCCTCCTCGACCAGGACGTCCTCGGCCGGGATCCCGAGCTCGTGGGCGACGATCTGGGCCCACGTCGTCTCGTGGCCCTGGCCCTGGGTCTTCGCCCCGGTCCGCAGCAGCGCCTTGCCGGTCATGTGCACCCGCAGCTCCGCGGAGTCGAACATCTTGATCCCGAGGATGTCGTACTCGCGGCTGTTCCCGGCCCCGAGCGGCTCGGTCATCGTCGAGATGCCCAGGCCGAGCAGCCGGCCGCGCGACCGGGCCTCCTCCTGCTGCATGCGGAAGTCGGCGTACCCGATGGCGTCGAGGCCGACCTGCAGGCACTTGGCGTACTGCCCCGAGTCGGTGAGGAACCCGAACGGCGTGCGATGTGGGAAGTCGTCGTCGCGGACGAAGTTGACCCGGCGGAACTCCGCCTGGTCCATGCCGAGGTCGTCGGCCGCCGCCTGGATCATCCGCTCCTGGAAGAACATCGCCTCGGTGACCCGGAACGAGCAACGGTAGGCCACGCCACCGGGTGCCTTGTTGGTGTAGACGCCGCGAGCGGTCAGGTGTGCCGTCGGGATGTCGTAGCAGGAGAACGCCGAGTGCATCAGGCCGATCTTGAACTTGCTCGGCTGGGCATCGGAGAAGAAGGCGCCGTGGTCGGACGTCGTGTGCATGCGTACGCCGAGGATCCGGCCGTCCTGGCGCAGCGCCATCTCGCCGTCGAGGTAGATGTCGCGGGCGAAGCCGGTCGAGATCAGGTTGCCGGTGCGGTCCTCGATCCACTTCACCGGGCGCTCGGTGAGGATCGAGGCGAGGATCGACACGACGTACCCCGGGTAGACCGGGACCTTGTTGCCGAAGCCGCCGCCGAGGTCGGGGGAGATGATCCGGATCTGGTGCTCGGGGAGCTCGGCGACCAGGGCGACCGCGGCGCGGATGATGTGCGGCGCCTGGGTCGTCATGTAGACCGTGAGCTTGCCGGTCGCGCGGTCGAAGTCGGCGATCGAACCGCAGCACTCCAGCGGCGACGGGTGCGAGCGCGGGTAGTGCAGGGAGATCTTCGAGACGACGTCGGCCTCGGCGAACGCCCGGTCGGTGCGCTCCTTGTCGCCGACCTCCCAGTCGAAGGCGACGTTGTCGTGCTGGTTCTCCTTGTCGTCGCGGATGAGGGGCGCGCCGTCGGCCGTGGCCTGGGTGGGGTTCACGATCGGCGGGAGCGGTTCGTACTCGATGTCGATCGCCTCGCAGGCGTCCTTGGCGATGTAGGGGTCGTCGGCGATCACGGCCGCGACCTCCTGGCCCTGGAAGCGCACCTTGTCGGTGGCCAGCACGGCCTGGGTGTCGTAGCTGAGCGTGGGCATCCAGGCGAGGTTGCGGGTGGCCATCATCTCGCCGGTCAGCACCAGCCGGACACCGGGGATCTCGTAGGCCCTGCTGGTGTCGATCGAGCGGATCCGGGCGTGGGCGATCGGGCTGCGCAGGATCTCCATGTGCAGCATGCGCGGCAGGACGATGTCGTCGATGTAGTGGCCCCGACCACGGATGAAGCGGTTGTCCTCGACGCGGCGGCGACGGGAGCCCATCCCGCCGATCTTGATCTCGTCGAGGGCCCGGCTCTCGGTGACGGTCATGGTCAGGCCTCCTGCTCCACGGGTACGTCGTCCGTGGCCGCTTCCGCGCCGGCCTCCTCCGGGGGCTGCGCATCCCGTTCGCGCTGGGCTGCCCAGAGCACGGCCTTGACGATGTTCTGGTAGCCGGTGCAGCGGCACAGGTTGCCCGACAGGGCGAACCGCACCTCCTCCTCGGTCGGGTCGGGGTTGGCGTTCAGCAGGGCGCGGGAGGCCATCATCATCCCGGGTGTGCAGAAGCCGCACTGCAGTCCGTGCTCGTGGGTGAACCCCTCCTGCACGGGGTCGAGCTCGCTCGCCGTACCGAGGCCCTCCACGGTCTGCACCTCGTGGCCGTCGGCCTGGACGGCGAGCATCGTGCAGCTCTTGATCGGGGCGCCGTCGTAGAGGACCGTGCACGCGCCGCAGTTGGTCGTGTCGCAGCCGGTGTGGGTGCCGGTGAGCCCGAGACCCTGCCGGAGCAGATGGGCCAGCAGCAGCCGGGGCTCGACGTCGAGGGTCCGGGGCTGGCCGTTGACGGTGATGGTCACCCGGCGGACCGGTACGTCGGTCGCCGGGGCGGGCGTGATCTCCTCGAAGAGGCTGGTCATCGTCAGGCCGCCTTGGTCGTGGTGGTGGAGACCCGGGTCAGGATCCTGGTCACGAACACATGGACCATGTGTCGCTTGTACTCGGCGCTGCCCCGGTGGTCCGACCTGGGCTCGGCAGCCTCCGCGGCGAGGTCGGCGGCGCGGGTGATGGCCGCCTCGTCGAGCGACTGGCCGACCAAGGAGTCGGCGGCTTCGCGGGCGTCGATCGTGCGGCTCCCGACGCCGCTGAGGCCGATGCCCGCGCGGACCACGCGGTCGCCGT
>JAFMQY010000325.1 GCA_017354415.1 Nocardioides sp. | reverse complement strand
CCGCTACCCGAACCCCCACCTCGCCTTCGGCGCCGGCATCCACTCCTGCCCCGGCAAGAACATCGCCAAGAGCATCGTCGAGGTCGCTCTCCACGAACTCATCACCGGCACCGGCGACCTCGAGCTAACCATCCCCGAGGACGAGATCCCGCTGGAACACTGGCCCTTCCAGGCCGCCCTCTCGCTGCCCGCCAGGATCACTCCTCCGGCGTACTGACGCACCCGGGCACAACTCCTCCAGCTCGGCCAGGAGCTGAGCGAGATCTCGCGGATGACGCTCGCCCGGACCGAAGGACCCATGCTCATCCAGATGGTCGTGATGGAACGCAATGGCGACGTCGCAGGAGCATGCCGAGTTCGAGCACGAACGGAAGCAGGTCGTGCACCCCGCGACGTCGGCGGACTTTCAGCCGTACGACACGAACCCGACCGGAAGGCCCTGCCACTCCTTCACGTCGCCTCTCGTTATGAATCACGCCCACTCGACGTCGGGTCCGCGAACCGCGCGGCACCGCCGGCCGCCAGGCACCGTTCACGACTCGAAGGCTGCTCCCAGCGCACTGAGGAGGGCCGCCGTCTCTCGGGCGCCGTCGAGCACCTCCTCGAACCGCTCGCGACTTGGAGCCGGGCCGAACCCACCCACGACGAGTTCCAAGCTGGCACGCCCTTCAGTGTCGAAGACGGGCACCTGGATCGATCCCACCTGCGACCGCCACGAGCCCTGCTTCTCGAGCGTCGCGCGTTCGTCCTCGATCGACACCCACAAGGCCATCAACTCAGCACGGTCGGCATCCGGGTTGGTGACGGTGCTGGCGAACTGATCGCGCACAGAGGTTCCGAGGGAGACGGCATATCCGCAGTTCCGCACACCCTCGAGCAGCGCTGTGAGCCGCGGCCGGTCGACCTTGCCGACCAGATGCCTGCTCCTTTCCATCCAGACCTTCCTCTGCTCATCGCCGGCCCACGCCGCGAGCACCGGCGACAACGGAGCCGCCCACGGGAACGACGCGCCGCGCGGCACAGGATCGGCGACCCCTGCCGACGCGAGGACGACGACCGAGTCTCCGGCCAGCGTGGAGACCGTGCACTCCACCCCGCACCTCTTGGCGTACTCCTCAAGTACCGCGGCCATGCTGTCCGTCAGACGCATCCGGTCGCCGAACCGCCCGAAGTCCAGCCGAAGGCTTGGCGCCGTGAACGTGCCGTATCCACCCTTGAGGTAGAGGAGCGGAAGCCCGCCATTGCCGTTGCCGACGCCGAAGCCCTCCACACGGCCGAGCACGATCGCATGGTCGCCCGCCTCGACGACCTGGTCCACTGACGACTCGTACCACGAGACCGCGTCGGCCACTCGCAGCAGACCCGACTCGGTCGTCACCCATTCCGCTCGCTGGAAGCGGTCCTTCCGGGACGCGGCGAAGTCTCGAGCGAGCTGCTCATGGTGTGCACCCAGGACGCTCACCACGAACCGTCCGCGGCGGGTGATGTGTCCCAAGGTTCGCGAGGTCGAAGTGGGCATGAACCCGACCATCGGCGGGTCTTCGGACACAGCGCTGAAGGTGCCCACAACCATGCCGACGTGCGCGCCGTCCGCGTCGGTGGACGTCACGAGCACGACACCGGTCGGATACTCGCCCAGCACCGTCCGCCACCACTGCGATCTGGTGCTCCCTGCCAGGCGGCCCGACCCCGATGAGGTCGAGATCATGGTTCGGCTTCTTCACCTCCCTATCCGGACGTCGCCCAAAAGATCGACGTCATGGGGCGACGCTGGTGCCCACCAACACGGCCCGGCCCAGGACGTTCCCGCTCATGAATAGCTGGATGTGCTGGACCGCGATGCTGAGGTTCGGGTCAACCTCCCAGGTCGGCACCTTCAGGGCGTACGCGGCGAAGAAGACGTGGTGCACCCCCGAGAACGGCGGCGGACGGAAGCCGGACCAGGTCGTCGTGCCGAGGTCGTTCTTCAGCTCGACGGCGGGCTTGGGCAGGCCCGCGCCGGAGATGCCATGCGGCAGCTCGCCGATCGCGGGGTCGATATCCTTGACCAACCAGTGCCAGATGCCACCCGGGATGGGGGTGTCGGCGTCGTACGCGGTGAGGACGAGGCTCTGCGTGCCCTCGGGCAGGTTGTACCACCGCAGGTTCGGCGACTCGTTCTTCCCGCGGTCGTCGCCGTAGCACTCGAACGGCACCGGTCCGCCGTGCGTGAACTCCTCGCTAACCAAGGTGAAGGGCGCCGACGGCGGGGCGAGGGCGTAGGGGTTGTATCCCACGATTCTCCTGTTCGCTGGTTTGAAGG
>JAFMQY010000088.1:2452-14979 GCA_017354415.1 Nocardioides sp. | reverse complement strand
TGGATCGACGACGACGAGCTCGTGCGCGCAACGGCACGACAGGTAGAGCAGGTGCTCGCGCCGTACGACCCGCGACCACACTGGGGCAAGGTGTTCACCGTGCCACCTGCCGAGATACGCGCGCGGTACTCCCACCTGGCCAACTTCCAGCAGCTGGCCGCCGTCCTCGACCCGAACCGTACGTTCGGCAACGCGTTCCTCGACGACCACGTGTACGACTGACCGGCGTGTAAAACGTTGTCGATGCCCAGTACCATCGCGCCATGAGCGACGGGACCCCACCTCGCCGCGTCACGATCCGCGAGGTGGCGCAGGCTGCCGGCGTTTCTCTCGCCACCGTGTCGAAGGTGCTCAACGACCGGTACGGCGTGGCCGAGTCGACCGCCGACCGCGTGCGCACGGTGATCGACGAGCTCGGCTACGAGACCAGTCTCGTGGCCCGCAGCCTGCGCACCGGCCGGACCGACGTGGTCGGCGTTCTCGTCGCGGACATCGAGCCGTTCAGCACTGAGGTGCTCAAGGGAGTCGCCGACGTCTTCCGCGGGACCGGCTATGAGCTGGTCGCCTACGCCGCGGCGGCGCGCGTCGGCGATCACATCGGCTGGGAGCAGCGGCAGCTGTCGCGCCTGGGCGGCACCCTCATCGACGGCGCCGTTCTGGTCACCCCGACCGTGACCGACATCGTCGCGACCGTCCCGGTCGTGGCCGTCGACCCGCACGCCGGCAAGCCGGGCCTCCCTGTCGTCGACTCCGACAACCTCCACGGCGGCTACCTCGCCGGCAAGCACCTGGTCGAGCTCGGCCACCAGGACATCGCCATGCTCACGGGACGCTCCGACCTGGTGTCGGCCCGGCTGCGCGAGCAGGGTTTCCGTGCCGCGCTCGCCGAGGCAGGCCTGCCGCCGGAGAACCTCGTCTTCTCGCCCGGCGACTTCGATCCCGACGTCGCCGAGAAGAGCGCGTACAAGCTGCTCACCGCGGACAGGCGCCCCACCGCGATCTTCGCGTCCAACGACGCGACCGCCCTGGTGACCATCGATGTGGCCCGCCGGCTCGGGCTGGACGTCCCCGACGACCTGTCGATCGTCGGGTTCGACAACGTCCCGGAGGCGGCGATGAGTACGCCGGGCCTGACCACCGTCGAGCAGCCGATCCGCGAGATGGGCCGGCGTGCGGCGAGGATGCTGCTCGACCGGCTCGGGCCCGACGCGGAGGGCGGCTCGCCCGAGCACGTCCAGCTCGACACCCGGCTGGTGGTCCGGTCGTCCACCGCGCCGATGTAGGGCGTGTCCTCGTCGATGCCCCGACTCGACCTGCCTCTGAGTGAGCTGTGGACGCTGCGCGAGGACATCCCCGAGCCACCGGGTTTCGAGGAGTTCTGGCGCCGAACCCTCGAGGAGCAGGCACGGATGCCGCTCGAGGTCGAGGCCCACCCCGTGGACAGTCCGCTGACCAGCATCACGACGTACGACGTGACGTACGGCGGCTTCGCGGGCGACCCGATCAAGGCCTGGCTGCACCTGCCCGCCGGGGCCGAGCGGGGACGGCCCGGCGTCGTGCAGTTCCAGGGCTACAACGGTGGCCGCGGACTGCCGCACGAGCACACCTTCTGGGCGTCGGTCGGCTTCCCGCACCTGGTGATGGACACCCGCGGCCAGGGCAGTGGCTGGAGCACGGGCGAGACAGCCGACCCGCACCCGGCCGGACCGGCCCAGGGAGGTTTCCTCACCCGCGGTATCGAACGCCCGGAGGACTTCTACTACCGACGGGTGTACGTCGACGCGCTGCGAGCGGTCGAGGTCATGCGTGGGCGTCCGGAGGTCAACCCGAGCCGGGTGATCGTGACCGGCCGCAGCCAGGGAGGCGGGATCGCACTCGCCACGGTGGCCCTCTCAGCGAACGTCGCGGCGGCCATGGTCGACGTACCGTTCCTGTGTCACTTCCGCCGCGCCGCGGAGATCAGCCCCGGCGACCCGTACGCCGAGATCGCCCGCTACCTCGCCGCGCACCGGGACCGGACGGCACAGGCGTTCGCGACGCTGACCCACTTCGACGGGGCCGTGCTCGCGCGTCGAGCGGCGGCGCCGGCGCTGTTCTCGGTCGCCCTGATGGACACGATCTGCCTGCCGTCCACGGTGTTCGCGGCGTACCACTCCTACGCCGGGCCGAAGGAGATCGAGGTCTACGAGTTCAACGACCACGAGGGTGGCGGCGCGCAACACCAGCTTCGCCAGGTGGCCTGGCTCAACGCACTGCTCGAACGCTGACCTCGACCAGACGCGGGTCGTCAGCACTGACCTCGTGCACGTCTCCGGCAAGCTCGACCACGGCGTGCTCGAGTGACGAGGCCGCGGCTACGTCCTCCTCGACGGTCTCCTCGATCCCCTCGGCGACGGCCTCCTCGATCCCCTCGGCGACGACCTTCTCGGCGCGTGCGCCCGCGGACTGCGCGACCCAGACCTCGACCGCGCCCGGCTCGACGACCCGCGCCAGCGAGCGGTCGCTGAACGAGAGTCGTGAGGTGGGTACGTCGAACCGCACGTCGGCGCTCTCCCCGGGCCCCAGCTCCACCCGGCAGAACCCGAGCAGCTGCTCCACCGGGCGTACGACGGAGGCCACCACGTCACGTCCGTACAGCTGCACGACCTCGGTCCCGGCGACCGCACCAACGTTGCTCACGCGGACCTCCACACGGATGCTGCCGTCTGTGGGCACCGCGTCGTCAGCGCTCAGTCCGCTGGTGACGAACGAGGTGTAGGTCAGGCCGAACCCGAACGGGCGCGCCGGCGTCGGGTCGAACGTCGTGACCTCCGAAGGTCCGCCGAGGACCGGGCGGAGGTAGGAGTAGGGCTGCGCCCCGGCCGACCGCGGCAGGCTCACCGGCAGGCGCCCGGACGGCGCCACGGCACCGGAGAGGACCCGGGCGATGGCGGGGCCGCCCTCCTCGCCCGGGAAGAAGACCTGCAGCACCGCGGACGGCACGTTCGGTCCGTCCAACGCCCAGTCGATCGCATACGGCCGACCGCTGAGGACGACCAGGACCACCGGCGTACCGGTGGCGACGACGGCCTCGACGAGCTCGCGCTGTACGCCGGGCAGGTCGAGCGACTCCACGTCGTTGCCCTCCCCGACCGTGCCACGACCGAAGAGTCCCGCCTGGTCGCCGACCACCAGGACCGCGACCTCCGCCGTACGCGCAGCCGCCACCGCCTCATCGAAGCCGCTACGGTCCTCACCCTCGACATCGCACCCCGAGACGTGGCTGACGACGCCCTCACCGACCTCCTCGCGCAATGCCGCCAGCAGGCTCGGCACCTCGATGCCCATCGCCACCTCGGGATGGTGGGCGAGCACGTGGTTCACGAAGGAGTAACAGCCCATCATCGCGCTCGCACGGTCGGCGTTCGGGCCGATCACGGCGACCCTCGCGGGCGAGCGCAGCGGCAGCACGCCGTCGTTGCTCAGCAGCACGACCGACTCCTCTGCAAGCCGGCGAGCGATGTCACGGTGACGTGGACCGTCGAGGTCGATGCTCGTCGGGGGGTCGCTCCGGAAGTCGTCGTCGAGCAGTCCGAGCTCCTCCTTCTGGGCCAGCACGCGCAGGACCGCGCGGTCGACGTACTCCTCGGCAACGGCGCCGCTGCGGACCAGGTCGACCAGAGCGAGGTAGGCGTCGCCGTTGGGCAGCTCGACGTCGATGCCCGCCTCGAGCGCGAGGGCTGCGGCACCGGCGCGGTCCTCGGCGACGCGGTGCATGAGTGCGAGGAAGGCGACCGCGAAGTAGTCCGAGACGACGACGCCGTCGAATCCCCAGCGGTCGCGGAGCAGCTCGGTGAACAGCTCGACGCTGGCGGCGGCCGGAACGCCGTCGATGTCGGTGTAGGAGTTCATCACGCTCCGCGCGCCGCCGTCCTTGAGCGCCATCTCGAACGGCAACGCGAAGACGTCGGCGAGCTCGCGCGGCCCGACCGGAGCGGGCGCGTGGTTGCGGCCTGCTCGCGAGCCGGAGTAGCCGAGGAAGTGCTTGAGCGTCGCGTGCACACCGGCGGACTGCAGCCCGCGTACGTAGGAGGTGCCGAGGCGGCCGACCAGGTAGGGGTCCTCACCGATGCACTCGTCGACCCGTCCCCAGCGCGGGTCGCGGATGACGTCGAGCACGGGGGCCAGACCCTGATGGATGCCGAGCTCACGCATCGAGGTACCGATGGCGGTGGCCATGTCCTCGACCAGCTCGGGATCGAAGGAGGCGCCCCACGCGAGCGGGGTCGGGTACGTCGCCGCCTGCCACGCCGCCAGCCCGGTCAGGCACTCCTCGTGCACCAGCGCCGGGATGCCGAGCCTGGTCCGCTCGACCAGGCGGCGCTGCTCGGCCTGCAGCCATGCGGCCCGATCGACCGGGTCGACCGGCCGGGTTCCGTAGACGCGGGTGTAGTGCCCGATGCCGTGCTCGGTCACCTCGCTGAGCCGCTGCGGCGGGCCGCTGGACATCTCATCGGCCATGGGCGCGACCACCTCGCCGCCGTGGTCGATCCACACGCCGACGAGCTGCCCCACCTTCTCCTCGAGCGTCATCTGCGCGTGGAGGTCGCGGACTCGCTCGGAGACGACCGGCATGGCTGGGGGGGTCACGGACTCGGGCTCCCTGGATCGACTGGGCATGGACGAGACGCCTCGCTCGCTTCCGCTCAGCCCTTGACCGCACCCGACAAGCCACCGACGATGCGGCGCTCGAAGGCGGTGAAGAAGAGCAGTGCCGGCAGCATCGACAGCGAGGTGAAGGCGAGCACCTTCGCGGTGTCGGTGGAGTACTGCGAGCTGAAGACCTGCACGCCGAGCGGCAGCGTGAACGTGTGCGGGTCGCTGAGGATGAACAGCGGCAACAGGTAGCTGTTCCAGCTGGCCACGAACGCCAGGATCCCCACGGTGAGGACGCCGGGCAGCGAGAGGGGCACCACCATGCGGAAGAAGAACGCGATCCGGCCGCACCCGTCGACGGTCGCCGCCTCCTCGATCTCCCTCGGGATGGCGCGCAGGAACGGCACCAGGATGATGATCGTGGTCGGCAGCGCGAACCCGACCTGGGGCAGGATCACCCCGACCGGGCTGTTGAGCAGGCCGAGGTCCTTGAGCAACAGGAACAGCGGCGTGATCGCAACCGTGATCGGGAACATCAGCCCGGCCGAGAACAGCGCGAACATGAACCCTCGTCCCCGGAACTGGTAGCGGGCCAGCACGTAGCTGGCCATCAGACCGATGACGACCACACCGATGGTCGTCACACCGGCGACGAGCGTCGAGTTCCCGAACTCGGTCCAGAACGTCGAGGACGTCAGGACGCCGGTGTAGTTCGACCACACCCAGGGATGAGGCATTCCGGCCGGGTCGACGGTGATCTGGGAGTTGGTCCGGAAGCCGCCGAGCACGATGTAGACGATCGGCGCGATCGTGAGCGCGATGACCACCAGCGCCACGAAGTACGTGGCCGGGCTGCCCCACCCCACCGAGGACTTGGGCCGCTTGCGCTGACGTCGAGGCGTGTCGAGTACGGCGGAAGCCATCGCTACGCGCCTTCCGTGAGGGCGCCGACCATGTCTCGGCGCAGCACGAACCGCTGGTAGCCGAGCGCGACGATCAGCGAGATGAGGAAGATCACGACCGCGACGGCGTTGCCGTAGCCGTAGTTCCCGGCGTTGCGGCCGTTCAGGACCATGTAGGTCGCCATGGTCGACGTCCCCGCGACGCCGGCGACGTACTGGCCCCAGATGATGTAGACCAGGTCGAAGAGCTGGAGCGCTCCGATGATCGAGAGGAACGCCCAGATCCGGATCGTCGGCCCGAGAAGCGGAAGGGTGATGTGCCGCTGGATCTGCCAGTACGACGCGCCGTCGACCCCCGCCGCCTCGGACAGCTCCTCGGGGATGTTCTGGAGGCCGGCCATCAGCAGGATGACCGCGAACCCGATGTACTTCCAGGTGAGGATCCCCATCAGCGTCCACAGTGCGAGGTCCGGATTGCCGAGCCAGTCGATCTTCACCTCGCCGAAGATCTGCATCTTCGTCAGCAGCGCGTTCACGGCACCCTGAACCGGCAGCATCAGACTCCAGCCGGTGCCCGCGATGACCTCCGAGACCACCCACGGCGCGAAGACCAGCACCCGGATCAGCGAACGTCCCCGCATCTTGCGGTTGAGCAACAGCGCCAGGAGCACGGCGATCGGCCCCTGGATCAGCAAGGACAGGACGACGATCTCGGCGTTGTGCCGCACGGCCGCGCGGAACTCGGGATCGCTCAGGATGACCTTGTAGTTGCGTAACCCGACGAAGTCGGTCGCCGGGCCGTACCCGTGCCAGTCGAAGAACCCGTAGTACGCCGCCATCCCGACCGGCAGGATCACGAAGGTCAGGAAGATGATGATGGCCGGGCCCGACAGCAACGAGATCTCGACGCGCTCGCGCCAGCTCGCCTTCCGTCGACGGGGCCGGCGTCGCGCCGGGGACGGCGAGGTTGCCCTACCGTCCCCGGCGTCGCTGACGCGGTCGAGCGACTCCGCAGTCGTGGAGACCTGGGATTCACTCATCGGACCCGATCAGCCCTTGGCTGATGCGTTGTTGACCGCGTCGATGATGCCCTGCACGCTCCCCTTGCCGGCCAGCAGGTTCACCACCGAGGTGTTCAGAGCGTTGCCGACGTTCAGGCCGTACAGCGTGTCGAGCCACGTCGAGACGTACGGCGCCTTGTTCGTGGCCTTCATCAGGTCCCTCAGGTACGGCTCCTTGACCACGGCCTGCGCAGCCTTGTTGACCGGAACCACGTCGAACGCCTTGTAGTAGTTCTCCTGGACCGGAGTCGTCACGAGGTAGTTCAGGAAGTCCGAGCACGCCGGCTGCGGAGCCCAGGCGGAGCAGGAGTAGCCGTCACTTCCGCCCATGATCGCCTGGGGGTCGCCCTGTCCACCCGGCACCTGGACCATCGGGAAGAAGCCCAGGTCGGGAAGCGGCTTCTTGTTCGGGGTCAGGCTGCCGATCACGCCCGGGTCCCACGCACCCATGAGCTCCATGGCCGCCTTGTGGTTGGCGACCAGGCCCGCCGAGGACCCCGCCCCCTGCTGGGCGGACGTGTTCAGGAAGCCCGGCTGGAACGGGCTCGTCTTCTCGAACGCGAGCAGGTCGTTGCCGGCCTTGGTCCAGCACGGGTCATCGAACTTCAGGCTCTGCGCGGTCGCGTCGAGGGTCTGCTGGCTGCACTCACGCAGCGCGAACCAGTAGTACCAGTGCGCGGCCGGCCACGCGTCCTTGCCACCCACGGCGATCGGTGAAACACCGATGCCCTTCAGCTTGGTGTTGTCGGCCTCGAGCTCGGCCAGCGTGGTCGGGGGCTTGGCGATGCCGGCCTGCTTGAACAGGTCCTTGCTGTACCAGAAGCCGCCGGGCAGCAGGTCAACGGGCATCGCGTAGGTCTTGCCGTCGACCTGCGCCTGTGCGAACGAGCCCGGGCTGACGTTGGCCTTGGTCTCGGCGGACAGGGAGTCCGAGATGTCGGCGAGCTGGCCTGCCTGGACCATCGCCGCCTCCTTGCCGCCACCACGCTGGAGGAAGATGTCGGGCGCCGTGCCCTGGCCGGCCTGGAGCGCCGTCTGGAGCTTGCCGTCGAGGTCCTCGTTCTGGACGACCTGCATCTTGATCGTGACGTTCGGGTTGGCCTTCTCGAACGACTGGATCGTGTCCTTGAAGAAGGTCGTGCCGGGACCGGTCGTGGCATTGGTCCACAGCGTCATCGTGACGGGGCCGTTCGCGCTGCTGTTGCTCGACGAGCTGCCGCACGCGGCCGTCGATAGCAGGACCCCAGCGCCAAGGGCGGCCACTGCCGCACGGCGCACGTTCCGGTGGTTCACAGACATCGGACACCTCATAGTGTGTGTGGGAAAGCAACCTGTGCGACACGTCGCAGCGCGGAGGTTGCCAGGCCTCGAGCGTCGTGTCAATCGTTATCGATAACGTTTTCGTTGCTGTCTCGCAGCTCACCTGCCACAAGGACCGATCCGGATCGGCCGGCAACCTAACCGGCCCTGCGCTAGCGCAAGTGAGCACACAGCAGACCTGCCCGGACAGGGGGTGGACACGGGCCGGACAGGGGCCGAGACCTGCTTGTTCGGTGGAGCTGAGGGGACTCGAACCCCTGACCCTCTGCATGCCATGCAGATGCGCTACCAGCTGCGCCACAGCCCCAGACTCGGTGTCCGCCTACGTCGGACAACTCGGGAATGTTAGCCAACCGGCCCGTCGGAGACGAAATCCGGACCGTGGGGAGAGCCCACCGCCTTCTCGTTGTACGACGTGAGCCGGAGGCCGCGTGCCTCGTGCTCGGTGACCACGCAGTACGCGCAGTTCTCCTGGCCCTGGAGCGAGCGCGACAGCTGCCACGGCCAACCCAGGAGACCGAGCAGCCCGACCTTCAGGCAGGCGCCGTGGAGCACGACGATCCCGGTCTCGCCGGGCCCCAACGACGCGAGACAGTCCTGGAGGGCGGGCACGACCCGGTCGCGGACCTGCTCGGTCGTCTCCTCCCCCGGCACCACGCGGCTGTGGTCGTCGGCGAGCCACGCGGCGTACCGCTTCGGGTACGTCGCGGCGAACTCTGGGAGGGTCAGTCCCGACCGCTCCCCCACGTCGTACTCACGCAGTCGCGCATCGGGCTCCACGGTGAGGCCGGTGGCGGCGGAGACATGCTCTGCGGTCTGCATCGCCGGGCGAGGTCGCTGGACCACAGGCGGGCCGGCCCGAAGGCCGCGAGCGTCTGCGCGACGGTCTTCGCCTGGGCGTGGCCGACGGCGTTCAGGGGGACATCGGCGTGGCCCTGGGCGCGCTCCTCGGCGTTCCAGTCGGTCTCCCCGTGGCGCACCAGGACCAGACTGCGACCCTCAGGCACCGTTCGACCCGGCCGTGACGTCAGCAGGCAGGTCGATCAGCGGGCAGTCGCGCCACAGTCGCTCGAGGGCATAGAACTGGCGCTCCTCCTCGTGCTGCACGTGGACGACGACGTCGCCGTAGTCGATCAGCACCCAGCGGCCGTCGCGCTCGCCCTCCCGCCGGATCGGCTTCTCCCCGATCTCGCGCAGCTTGTCCTCGATCTCGTCCACGATCGCCTTGACCTGGCGGTCGTTCGTGGCGGAGGCCAGGACGAACGCGTCGGTGATCGCGAGCTGGTCGCTCACGTCGAACGCCATGATGTGCTGGCCCAGCTTGTCGGACGCTGCTCGCGCGGCGGTGTGGACGAGGGTGACGGCGTGGTCGGTGGCGGTCATGCAGTGCTTTCGGCGGTGGGGGTTTCGGCGGGGCTGGGGGTGGCGTGCTCGGAGGGGTGCGTGGTGTCACGCGGGTACAGGTGGTGCTTGGCGATGTACTGGACGACTCCGTCGGGTACCAGATACCACACGGGCTCGCCCCGCAGGGTACGTCGCCGGACGTCGGTCGAGCTGATCGCCAGCGCGGGGACCTCGACCATCGTCACCCGGTCGGGGGGAATCTGGCCGAGAGTGGCGGGGTCCATCACGAACCCCGGCCGGGTACAGCCGACGAAGTTCGCCAGCTCGAAGAGCTCGTCGGCGTCACGCCAGGTGAAGATGTCGGCCAGGGCGTCGGCGCCGGTGATGAAGTACAGCTCGGTGTCGGGCAGCTCCGCCCGCAGGTCGCGCAGCGTGTCGATCGTGTACGTCGGTCCGCCGCGGTCGATGTCGACCCGGGACACCCAGAAGCGCGGGTTGGAGGCGGTGGCGATCACCGTCATCAGGTAGCGATGCTCGGCGGTCGTGACCGTGCGCTCGGACTTCTGCCAGGGCTCCCCGGTCGGCACGAACACGACCTCGTCCAGGCCGAACCACGCCTGCACCTCGGATGCGGCCACCAGGTGACCGTGGTGGATCGGGTCGAAGGTGCCACCCATCACCCCGATCCGGCGGGTGCGGGCGGTCACGGCGAGGCGCTCATGGTCAGCTGTGCTCGCGGCCCGCTCCGAACACGAGGAGCGCCGCCATGAGCAGCAGCAGGAAGACGAGGATGGATCCGCCGACCAGCCAGTGGTTGACGATGAGCGGGCTCACGACCATGTCTGCACGATACAAGCCCCGCCACTGGTCACCGGACGTGGCCGTCGCCGATCACGACGTACTTGGTGGACGTCATCTCGGGCAATCCCATCGGGCCCCGGGCATGGAGCTTCTGGGTGCTGATCCCGATCTCCGCCCCGAAGCCGAACTCGCCACCGTCGGTGAACCGGGTCGACGCATTGACCAGCACCGCCGCGGCGTCGACCTCGGCGACGAAGCGACGGGCCGCGGCCTGGTCCCCCGTCACGATCGCCTCGGTGTGGCCTGTCGAGTAGCGCCGGATGTGGGCCAGCGCGGCGTCGATGTCGGGCACGACGGCGGCCGAGATGTCCGAGGAGAGGTACTCCCGGGCGAAGTCGTCGTCGGTGGCGGCCACGACCCCGTCGCAGGCGAGGAAGCGTTCGTCACCGTGGACGACGACGCCGGCCGCCGCAAGAGCGGGTACGACGCGTGGCAGGAACACGTCGGCGATGTCGGCGTGCACGAGCAGCGACTCGGCGGCGTTGCAGACGCTGGTGCGGTCGGTCTTGGCGTTGAGCACGATCGCCAGCGCCATGTCGAGGTCGGCGGCGGCGTCGACGTACACGTGGCAGTTGCCCACCCCGGTCTCGATCACCGGCACGGTCGACTCCTCGACCACCGACTGGATCAGCCCGGCTCCCCCTCGCGGCACGAGGACGTCGACTAGGCCACGGGCGCGCATCAGCTCCTTGACCGTCTCCCGGGAGTGGGTCGGCACGAGCTGCACCACGTCGGCCGACAACCCGGCTCCGGCGACCGCGTCCCGGAGGATCGCCACCAGCGCGGCGTTGCTCTGCTCGGCGCTGGAGCTCCCGCGCAGGAGCGCCGCGTTGCCGGACTTGAGGCAGATGCCCGCGGCGTCGACGGTGACGTTGGGCCGGCCCTCGTAGATCATCCCGACGACCCCGAACGGCACCCGCACCTGCCGGAGCTCCAGACCGTTCGCGAGCGTGCTGCCGCGGACCACCTCCCCGACCGGGTCGGGGAGGCGCGCGAGGTCGCGCAGCCCGTCGGCCATGGCCGAGACACGGTCCTGGGTCAGCCGCAGCCGGTCGACCAGATGAGCCTCGGTGCCGGCCTCCTCCGCACGTCGTACGTCCGCGGCGTTGGCGGTCAGGACGTCATCGGCGCGCCCCTCGACGGCGTCCGCCATCGCCAGCAGTGCGGCGTCCTTCGCGGTGCGTGTGGCAAGCGCCAGATCACGCGAGGCCTCCCGCGCGCGCCGCGCGAGTTCGGCCACGTCGTTGCTCATGAGCCGATCGTAGGGCGGCGATCTCCAGGCTTCGTGTCGGACCACCTCACGGACAAGTCCGCTCGGTTCGCGTCGGCCAACCGTGGAGGACCGCCTGCACCAGGTGCACAAGAACCTCCACAGATGGCCGATCCACACCACTCGTCCACAGGTCGCCGCGGTCGCCATGCGGTCCGACGCTCCGAGCAGGAGGCTCGCAGGGTGGATCTCGTGAGCCTGGCCCGCCACCAAGACGGCGTCCTGTCGCGTCGGCAGGTTCTGGCGCTCGGGCTGAACGACGACGACATCGCCAGGATGTTGAGGCGCCGTGAATGGGCCCGGTTGTTCCCCGGCGTGTATGTCGGGCACACCGGCCCTCCGTCGTGGCGTCAGCGGGCGTGGGGCGCCACCTTGCTTCACTCCCCGGCTGCCCTCGGTAGCTGGTCGGCACTGCAGGCCTCAGGGATCCGCGTCCCTGAGTCCCATGAGATCTCGCTTGTCATCACTGCCCACCGGAGAGTGGAGGATCCTCCAGGAGTTCATACGGTCCGGACACGCGCGTGGGACCGTGTCGCCCAGCTTCATCTGTCCCCTCCACGGGTGCGCCTCGAGATCGCCGCCCTGAGTTCCGCCTCTGGAGCGACCACCGCAGACGCCGCTGTCGCGCTTCTTGGAGACCTCGTCCAGCAGCGGCGTACGACCGCCGGCCGACTCCGAGAGGCTCTGAACGAGCTGACGCGACTGCCACGCCGCCGACTGCTCGACGACGTGCTTTCGGACGTGGCGGCAGGTGCCGTATCCGCGCTGGAACGTCGCTACCTGCGCGACGTCGAACGGGCCCACGGTCTCCCGAGGGGTTCACGACAACGCCGGGCGTCTGTCGACGGTACGACGCAGCTCCGCGACGTCAGCTACGACGGGCAGGGTGTCGCGGTCGAGCTCGATGGGCGCCTGGGTCACGAGCTCTGGCGAGACCGGTGGGCCGACCTCGATCGCGACCTCCGCACCCTGCGGGACGGATCGGTGACCGTGAGGGCTGGCTGGGGCCAGGTGCTTCAGCCGTGCCGGCTCGCGGACATGGTGTCCGACGTCCTCGTGTCCCGTGGCTGGTGTGACCGGCCACATTCGTGCGGTACGGACTGTGGCTTGACCTGACCGTGGAGGTTTCCCGGC
>JAFMQY010000088.1:0-2442 GCA_017354415.1 Nocardioides sp. | reverse complement strand
CCAGGGTCCGGGGCAGGGACGTTCAGCTCGGCGACCTCACTCCGGGCGGTCATCTCCTCAGGTGCGAGCCGGTCCATGGGGTGCGCGGCTGTCGTCTGTCGGCCGACCCCGACGTGCTTCTCGCGCGCGAGGCAGCCGCCTCGGACCCGCAGATGCCGGAGGAGTACGACGAGATGGAGGCGACAGGGCTTCGGCGGATGCACGAGAACGCTCGGACCCTTGGCAGCCCTTGGCGGCGTCCGCGCGGGCATCACGGTCGAGGAGGCCGGCGACGTCCTCTTCGCCGTGTCCTCATCGGAGGTTCTCAGCCATGGGCTGACTGCGATCCTCCGGTGACGAGCACCGCCTAGCCCTTGCGCTGGTTGACCTCCTCGGTCAGCGCGGGGAGGACGGTGTGCAGGTCGCCGACGACGCCGAAGTCGACGAGCTCGAAGATCGGGGCCTCGTCGTCCTTGTTCACCGCCACGATGGTCTTGGAGGTCTGCATGCCGGCGCGGTGCTGGATGGCACCGGAGATGCCGGCGGCGATGTAGAGCTGCGGGGAGACGGTCTTGCCGGTCTGGCCGATCTGGTAGCTGTGCGGCTTCCAGCCGGAGTCGACCGCGGCGCGCGAGGCACCGACGGCGGCGCCGAGGGCGTCGGCGAGCTCCTCGACCGGTTCGAACTTGCCACCGGTGCCACGGCCGCCGGAAACCACGATCGCGGCCTCGGTCAGCTCCGGGCGGCCGGTCGCCGTGCGCGGCTGGGAGGCCACGATCTGGGCGCCCTTGGCGGCTTCGGAGATCGTCACCGCGACCTCCTCGACCTCACCGGCGCCGGACGCCTCGACCGGGGCGGCGGAGTTGGGCTTCACGGTGATGATCGGCGTGCCGTGGGTGACCCTGGCCCGGACCGTGTAGTTACCGGCGAAGACCGACTGCGTGGTCACCGGACCGTCCCCACCGGCCTCGACGTCCACCGCGTCGGTGATCAGGCCGGACCCGGTCTTGATCGCCAGGCGGCCGGCGATCTCCTTGCCCTCCGCCGACGACGCGATCAGCACCGCACCCACCGGACGTGACTGTGAGGTCCTCTCCACCAGCTGCTGCAGCGCCTCGGCCTTGGGCGCGACGAGATACCCCTTGAGCGGTGCGTCGTCGACGACGTAGACCTTGCCCGCGCCGTACTTCTTCACCGCGTCGGCGACCTCGGCGCCCTTGTCCTTCGGGCCGATGAAGACCGCGGACGGCTCACCCAGGCGCGCGGCCAGCGTGAGCATCTCATACGTCGGCTTCTTGACCGACACACCATCAGGGCCGTCGGCGTGGTCGACCACCACCAGGATCTCGCTCATGACTCTGCTGCTCCGTGTCTGTGTGTAGGTCCGCTAGCTCAGATGAGCTCTCAGATGAAATGGGCTCAGAAGGATGGGCTCAGAAGGATGGGGGTCAGATGAACTTCTTGGTGGCGAGGAAGTCGGCCAGCGCCTTGGCGCCCGAACCCTCCTCGTCCTTGACGATCTCGCCGGCCTCTCGCGGCGGACGCGCGGTGGTGTCCTCCACCCGGGTCCACGCCACCGACAGCCCCACGTCACCGGCGTCGACTCCCAGGTCGGACAGCGACAGCGTCTCCAGCGGCTTCTTCTTCGCCGCCATGATCCCCTTGAACGACGGGTAGCGGGCCTCGCCGGACTGGTCGGTCACCGACACCACCAACGGCATCGTCCCGCCGACGACCTCGGTGGCGACGTCGCCGTCGCGCTTGATCCGGACCTGGTCACCCTGGGTCTCGACCACCGACGCCAGCGTCAGCTGCGGAAGGCCCAGCCGCTCGGCCAGCATCGCGGGCACCACGCTCATCGAGCCGTCGGTCGACGACATCCCGCACATCACCAGGTCGTACGGAGTTCCTTCGCTGCCCCTCTGCACAGCCTTGGCCAGCACCAGCGACGTGGCGATCGCGTCCGAGCCGGCGATGGCGTCGTCGACCACGTGCACGCCCTTGTCCGCGCCCATCTGCAGGGCCTTGCGCACAGCGTCCAGCGCCTTCTCCGGGCCCACGCACAACGCGACCACCTCGACCTCGTCCGGGCTCTCCGCCTTCTCCTTGATCTGGAGCGCCTGCTCGACGGCGTACTCGTCCAGCTCCGACAACAGCCCGTCGACACCGACCCGGTCGACGGTCTTGTCGTCCTCGAAGTGCCGGTCGCCGGTGGCATCCGGCACGTACTTCACACAGACAGCGATCTTCATGGCCGGAACGGCCCTCCTGATGTCCAAGACGTGGGTGTGCTCGCCACGCTACCGGGCACGTCGAGGCGGAGGAACTCGAGGCACCGGTGGCATCGCTCACAGTGAAACTGTCACGATCGTGGCAAGGCCCGGGCACGGCCGCGACACGGCTGAGGACGGCTGCGGCCCCGGCGAACGGGTCGTCGGGGCCGCAGGTCGCGTCGTCAGAAGC
>JAFMQY010000324.1 GCA_017354415.1 Nocardioides sp. | reverse complement strand
TCGCTGGCGCTCGCCCGGCTCGACCACCGACGAAACGGCTCCCGCTCGCGGGCGCTCGCCCGGCTCGACCACCGACGAAGCGGCCCCCGCTCGCGGGCGCTCGCCCGGCTCGACCACCGAGGAGGCCGCTTGCTCCATGCGGAGCAGGGCGATCTCGTCCTCGAAGTCGTCGGCGGAGCTGAACGCCTTGTAGACGCTGGCGAACCGCAGGTAGGCGACCGGGTCGAGCGCCCGCAGGGGCCCGAGGATCGCCATCCCGACCTCGTGGGCCGGGATCTCGGCGGCGCCCTCGACACGCAGCGTGTCCTCGACGGTCTGGCCCAGGCACGCCAGGTCGTCCTCGGAGACCGGGCGGCCCTTGCAGGCCTTCCGGACGCCGGCGATCGCCTTGTCACGGTTGAAGGGCTCGGTGGCGCCTGACCGCTTGAGGACGGTCAGCTGCATGAGCTCCACGGTCGTGAACCGCTTCTCGCAGTTCCCGCAGCGCCGGCGGCGGCGGATCGCGGTGCCGTCCTCGGAGACGCGCGAGTCGAGGACCTTGGTGTCGGTGTACCGACAGTATGGACAGCGCATCGCGGGCCTCCCCTCCTCGCTTGTGGACGCACTCGATACAACAACCGGAGGGCGTGCCGAAGTCCCCCGAGACGGGGGTGTTTCCTTGTGGACTGACGCCCGATTTCCGGTGGACGACCAGCCATCTTCTGTGGGGACTCCACCCCGTCCCTGTGGACTACATGTGGAGAACCACAACCGTGTAACTGCTAGATGTAGTGGTAACCGTACGTCGCGGTATCGGGGATGGCAAGCGTTCTGGAGTTTTCGGCGCGTCGCTGTCGGCATCCCCGTGATACGTGGCATCGGCACCCGCAGGCGGCTTCGTCGATGCCCGCTGATGTGACGGCCGGGCATACGCCACAATGGCCCGGTGCGGGGGTCAGGGGTGGGTGGAAACGAACGGTCGGGACGCCACGCGGCGCCCCGACGTGCGGCACGCCCCACCGACTCCACCCCGGTCGACACCACCCCGCTCCCGATCCTCGAGCACGAAGCGCGGGTCACCGCTCCCACGGGTACGACGCGTGGTCGCGCGCCCGTCGTACCCCTCCTGCTCCTGGCCCTCGGGATCACCGCCGCCGTGGTCGCCTGGGGCTACCTGGTCCACCTCGCCATCGACTTCGGCAGCCTGGCGCGCGAGGGCGAAACCGCCGCCTGGTGGATGGTCGGGCTGGCCACGCTCGGCGCGATCGCATGCCTTTTCGTCGCGATGATCCTCGGCACCCGGCTCCTGGCCCGGATCAGGGCCGGCTCTGCCCCAGCCGCGCCGCCCCGCCCGCCCGGTGGGCGCCGAGCGGCGCGCTGACCCATGCCCGGGCAGGCCGGGTACTCGGGAACGCCCCTCCCGAGGAAGCTCGGCGTCAAGGATGGGCACGTCGTCCTGCTCGACCGGCTCCCCGACGGCCTCGGCCTGGGGCTGCCGCCGACCGTGACCGTCGTACGGCGGCTCCGGTCCGGCCTCGACGTCACAGTCACCTTCCATACGAAGGCGACGACGCTCGCCCGGCGGTTGCCTGTGCTGTTCGAGCACACCGTCACCGACGGGATGGTGTGGGCCGCGTGGCCCAAGCAGGCAGCCGCCACGAGGCTCGCGATCGTCACCGACCTGAGCGACAACGTCGTCCGCGGGGTCGGACTCGAGCTCGGCTGGGTGGATGTCAAGGTCGCCGCTATCGACGAGACCTGGTCGGGGATCAAGTTCGTACGGCGCCTCGAGGACCGCTGACTCGTTCCTGATCCGGTGTTTCGAGACGGGCGGGCTCCTCAACCACCGAGTGAACGGGAGGCGGCGTGCATGGGGTCACGCTGCCTCCCGTCTTCCCCGGCTGTCCGACCGGCCGGGGTCGAAGCGGCCGGGCGGAAGATTGTCAATGAGGCACGCGGAGGTGCTGGCCGATCTGGAGGGTGGTCGAGTCGAGGTGGTTGAGCGTCTCGAGGTGGGCGACCATCGAGCCGGTGTCGCCCCCGGTCTGTGCGGCAGCGCGAGAAGCGATGTCCCACAGGGTCTGGCCTGGCTGAACCGTGATGACCTTGGTCTGCTCCGGATGGTCGCCGGCGAGGGCATGGCTTGCGCCGAACAGGCCGAGCGCGAGCGCGGTGGCCAGGCCGGCGCCGAGCACGACCAGTCGTCCGCGCCGGGTCAGCCGCACCGAGCTCGGGCGGGGGCGCGCCACCTCGAGCCGCTGGTCGTCTCCGTCGTACTCGGCCGCGAAGAAGTCGTCGAGGTCGATCCGGCGCGCCGTGGCCTCCA
>JAFMQY010000087.1 GCA_017354415.1 Nocardioides sp. | reverse complement strand
TGGTGTCCCGCGTGAGCGGGACGCGATCTCGGCCGTGCCGCCGGCGTCGCTCTCGACCCCGAGCAGGCCCGCGGATCGCCGAATGATGGTGTCGAGCTCGTCCGGCTCGTAGAACTCGAGGTGCGCGGTGAAACCGAACCGGTCGCGGAGCGGGCCGGGCAGCAGTCCGGCGCGGGTGGTCGCGCCGACCAGGGTGAACGGCGGGATCTCCAGCGGGATCGCCGTGGCGCCGGGTCCCTTGCCGATCACGACGTCGACCCGGAAGTCCTCCATGGCCAGGTAGAGCATCTCCTCGGCGGGCCGGGACATCCGGTGGATCTCGTCGACGAACAGCACGTCGCCGTCGTTGAGCCCGGAGAGGATCGCGGCCAGGTCGCCGGCATGGGTGATCGCCGGCCCGCTGGTCAGCCGCAGGGGCGTCGTCATCTCGTGGGCGATGATCATCGCGAGCGTGGTCTTGCCGAGGCCGGGCGGACCCGAGAGCAGGACGTGGTCCGGAGCCCTCCCCCGCCGCCGCGCCGCCTCGAGGACCAGGCCGAGCTGATCGCGCACCCGCTGCTGCCCGATCACCTCGTCGAGCGTGCGTGGGCGGAGCGCGGCCTCGACGGCGCGCTCGTCACCCTCGGCCTCGGCAACGGTGAGCGAGGCGAGGTAGGTCTCCTCGTGGGCGTCCAGGTCGTCGCGTGGAGTCACGTCATGCCTTGCTCAGGGTGCGAAGGGCGGCCCGGAGGAGGGCTGCGACGTCCACTTCGCCGGTCGAGCTCGTCGTGTCCGCGGCCTGGTCGGCGACCGAGTCGATCGCCTTGTCGGCGTCCCTCGTCGACCAGCCCAAGCCGACCAGTCCCTGCTGGACCTGGTCGCGCCACGGCTCGGCCGCCACCACCCGTGGCCCGGCTCCCGCGGACACCGGCGCACCGATCCGGTCCTTGAGCTCGAGGATGATCCGCTGCGCGCCCTTCTGGCCGATGCCGGGGACCGTGGTCAGGGTGCGCACGTCGTCGCCGGCGACCGCCCGGCGTACGGCGTCGGGCGTGAGCACCGCGAGCATGGCCTGGGCCAGCTTCGGTCCGACGCCGCTGGCGGTCTGCACGAGCTCGAAGACCTGTTTCTCGTCGTCATCCGCGAAGCCGAAGAGCGTCAGTGAGTCTTCGCGCACGACCATCGACGTCGGCAGGCTGGCGGTCTGGCCGGTGCGCAGGGTGGCCAGAGTGTTCGGCGTACACATCAGCTCCAGGCCCACGCCCCCGACCTCGACAACGGCGCTGGTCAAGGTGACGGCGGCCACCTCGCCGCGCACGAACGCGATCATCCGAACCTCCGATCTCGTGGGCCGAGCGTGGCCTGACCGGCCAGGGCGGCGTCGATCCGGGCCTGCGCACCACCCCGCCAGATGTGGGTGACGGCCAGAGCCAAGGCGTCCGCGGCGTCTGCCGGCCTCGGCGGGGCGTCCAGGGACAGGATCCGGCTCACCATCGCGCCGACCTGGCCCTTGCTTGCGCGCCCGCTCCCGGAGACCGCCGCCTTCACCTCGGACGGTGTGTGCAGTGCGATCGGCAGCCCGCGGCGGGCCGCGGCCACCATCGCGATGCCGCTCGCCTGCGCGGTGCCCATGACCGTGCTGGAGTCGGACCGGGCGAAGACCCGCTCGATCGCGACCGCGTCCGGGCGGTGCTCGTCGAGACACGCCTCGATGCCCCGCTCGATGTGCATCAGCCGCCTCGAGACGTGCTCGTCGGCGGAGGTGCGCAGCACGCTGACGTCGACGAGGCGTAGCGACCGCCCGACCTCGCCCTCGACCACGCCCATGCCGCACCGGGTCAGCCCGGGGTCGATCCCCAGCACGCGCATCCAGGACTCCTCCGTCCGAACAGGTGTTCGCACGACACGCTATCCGCGGTCCCGCGGGGTGCCGGGCGCGACGCGCCGGGATCACCGAGGCGACGAGGCGATCAGGCCCATCCGCTGGGTGCCGATCACACGCAGGAGATCGAGCTGCTCGGCAGCCTCCGTGCCGGGCTCCGCCGAGTAGACGATCAGGGTCTGGCCGGAGTCGGGCACCGTGAGCGACTCGCAGTCGAGGGTGACCAGGCCCAGGTCCGGGTGCCGGACCGTCTTGGTGTGGCTCAACCACGCGTCGGCAGGAGCTTCGGCCCACAGCGACTCGAAGCGCTGGCTCCCGGCGCGGAGGTCCGCCACGAGTCGGCGTAGGTCGGGGTCGTCGGGGTAGTGCGCCATCGCCGTGCGCAGCGTGGCAACCGAGTGCCGGTCAGAGGCGTCCCGCTGCTCAGGAGTCAGGACGACTCGTCCGGACTCGCCCAGGAAGCGCAGCCAGATGATGTTGCGCTCGCGCGCCGGGTAGCGCGACCAGTCACCCAGCAGGGCGGCTGCCATGGCGTTCCACGCCAGCACGTCGCCCTTCGCGCTGATCACCATCCCCGGGAGGTCGGCGAGACGGTCGAGGAGGCGCCGTACGCTCGCCCTCACCGTGACGGAGATGCGTCCTGGGTGGGGTTCCGGGGCGTCGGCGAGTGCGAACAGCTCTGAACGCTCCGCGTCGCTGAGCTGCAGGGCACGGGCCAGCGCACCGAGGACGGACACCGACGGCTGTGGCCCGCGCGCCTGCTCCAGGCGGACGACGTAGTCCACGCTGATCCCGGCCAATGCCGCGACCTCCTCGCGCCGCAACCCGGGAACGCGCCGTCGGTCACCCACCGGCAGCCCGACGTCGTCGGGCTGGAGGCGGTCGCGCGACCGGCGCAGGGCCCGGGCGAGCTCGGTGCGGTCCACTCCCCCAGTCTGGACCCGGGTGCGGCCGCACCACGAGGCGCGCACCTGGGACTGCGAGTCCCAGGATCGACTGGTCCTGGTGCGGCGGCGGTGGCTCCCGCAGGTTCGAGGCATGACCACTCAGACCACCGCCCTCGTGACCGGGGGCAACAAGGGAATCGGCTACGAGACGTGCCGCCGGCTGCTGGGAGAGGGGTGGCAGGTGTGGCTGGGCTCACGGGACGAAGCACGCGGTCAGGCCGCGGTCGACGCGCTCGGGGCCGAGCGGCTCCCGGGCGCCGTACGCCTGCTGTCACTCGATGTCACGGACGACGCGTCGGTCCAGACCGCCGCAAAGACCGTCGATGCCGAGGGCGGTCTCGACGTGCTCGTCAACAACGCAGGCATCGTGGGCACGACCTCTCCGCCCGACGAGACCAGCGCGGACGACCTCCTCCAGGTGTACGGCGTGAACGTGGTGGGTCCGGTGCGGATGATCCACGCGTTCCTGGAGATCCTGCGCCGCTCGACCCACCCGCGCATCGTCAACGTCTCCAGCGGCGTCGGCTCGTTCGCGTGGACCAGCGACCCCGGCCGGCTGGAGTCGACGCTCCGGGGGTTGGCGTACCCGTCGGCGAAGGCCGCCCTGAACATGCTGACCGCGATGTACGCCAAGTCGCTGCCCGGCATCCAGGTCAACGCCGTCGATCCCGGGTACACCAGCACGGACCTCAACGGCCGGCGCGGCACTCAGCCGGTGGAGGTCGGCGCTGAGCCGGTCGTGCGGGCCGCGATGACGGGCAGGGACGGGCCCACCGGGGCGTTCCTCGGGCTGGACGGTTTCGTTCCCTGGTGACGTCGCCGCTGCGGTGGGCCACACGGACGTCGTCGGGGCGACGCGTCCTCGCTCAGGCGTCGAGGGAGGCCATCACCTCGTCGGGGACGTCGACGTTGGTGAAGACGTTCTGCACGTCGTCGAGGTCCTCGAGCGCGTCGACGAGTCGGAACACCTTCGCAGCCGCGTCCGCGTCGACGGGGATGTCCATGCTCGCCACGAACTGCACCTCGGCGGAGTCGTAGTCGATGTCGGACTCCTGCAGGGCCGTTCGTACGGCGACCACGTCGGTCGCCTCCGAGACCACCTCGATCGAGTCGTCGAGGTCGTTGACATCCTCGACGCCGGCGTCGAGCGCAGCCTCGAGGACGTCGTCCTCGCCGACCTCCTTGGCCTCCTGGGCCTTGGGCACGAGCACCACGCCCTTGCGGTTGAAGAGCCGGGAGACCGACCCGGGGTCGGCCATGGTGCCGCCGTTGCGGTTGACAGCCGTGCGGACCTCCATGGCGGCGCGGTTCTTGTTGTCGGTGAGGCACTCGACGAGGAAGGCCACGCCCTGCGGACCGTAGACCTCGTACATGATCGTGGAGTAGTCGGCACCCCCCGCCTCGGCGCCGGAGCCGCGCTTGACGGCGCGGTCGATGTTGTCGTTGGGGACCGAGGACTTCTTCGCCTTCTGGATGGCGTCGTACAGAGTCGGGTTGCCCGCGGGGTCGCCGCCCCCCATCTTGGCCGCGACCTCGATGTTCTTGATCAGCTTGGCGAACATCTTGCCGCGGCGGGCGTCGATGACCGCCTTCTTGTGCTTGGTGGTCGCCCACTTCGAGTGGCCGGACATGCGTCTTCCTCTTCATCTGTACTACGTCTCTGCGTGTGTGCGAGTGCCCGCGGCGACGACGTGGTCCACGAACAGGCGGTGGATCCGGTCGTCGCCGCCATCCACCTCCGGGTGGAACGACGTTGCGAGCAGCGAGCCCTGCCGGACCGCGACGATCCTACCGGCGGCGGGACCGCGCCCGACCCGGGCGAGCACGTCGACACCGGGGCCGGCGTCCTCCACCCACGGTGCTCGGATGAAGACCGCGTGGACGGGTCCGTCGAGCCCGGCGAACCTCAGGTCGTCCTCGAACGAGTCGACCTGCCGCCCGAAGGCGTTGCGACGCACGGTGACGTCGAGGCCGCCGAGCGTCTCCTGGTCAGGCGCACCGTCCTCGACCCGGTCGGCCAGCATGATCATCCCGGCACAGGTGCCGAAGGCCGGCATCCCTTCCTTGATCCGCTGCCGGATCGGCTCGAACAGGTCGAACGTGCGGGCCAGCTTCGACATCGTCGTCGACTCGCCACCGGGGATGACCAGGCCGTCGCACTGGTCGAGCTCGGCCACCCGGCGTACGCCGATCGCCCGGGCGCCGAGATCGGTGAGCACGCGCAGATGCTCACCGACGTCGCCCTGGAGCGCGAAGACGCCGATGGTGGGGGTCACTCCCCCAGCCTAGTGAGCAGGAACGACACTCCCCGAACCGGGAGAGCGCCGCCAGATGCTCACCAGCCGCGCTCGGCGAGCCGGTGCGGGGCCGGGATGTCGTCGACGTTGATGCCGACCATGGCCTCGCCGAGACCGCGGCTGACCTTCGCGACCACGTCGGGGTCGTCGTAGAAGGTCGTGGCCTTGACGATCGCCTCGGCGCGCTGGGCGGGGTTGCCCGACTTGAAGATGCCGGAGCCGACGAAGACGCCCTCGGCACCGAGCTGCATCATCATCGCGGCGTCGGCCGGGGTGGCGATGCCGCCCGCGGTGAACAGCACGACCGGCAGCTTGCCGGCGGCGGCCACCTCGCGGACCAGGTCGTACGGCGCCTGCAGCTCCTTGGCGGCGACGTACAGCTCGTCCGGGCTCAGGCCGTGGAGCCGCCGGAGCTCGGCGCCGATCGTGCGCATGTGCGTGACCGCGTTGGAGACGTCACCGGTCCCGGCCTCGCCCTTGGACCGGATCATCGCCGCGCCCTCGGTGATCCTGCGGAGAGCCTCGCCGAGGTTGGTGGCGCCACACACGAACGGCACCGTGAACTGCCACTTGTCGATGTGGTTCGTGTAGTCGGCGGGGGTGAGGACCTCGGACTCGTCGATGTAGTCGACGCCGAGGCTCTGCAGGACCTGCGCCTCGGCGAAGTGGCCGATCCGGGCCTTGGCCATGACCGGGATCGAGACGGCCTCGATGATCCCGTCGATCATGTCCGGGTCGCTCATCCGGGAGACGCCGCCCTGGGCGCGGATGTCGGCGGGCACGCGCTCGAGAGCCATCACGGCCACGGCCCCGGCGTCCTCGGCGATCTTCGCCTGCTCGGGAGTGACGACGTCCATGATCACGCCACCCTTGAGCATCTCGGCCATGCCGCGCTTCACGCGCGAGGTGCCGACGCCCGCGGCGGGGGTGGTCGTGGGCTCAGGGGTGCTCTGCTCGATCCGTTCAGCCATGGCTCAATCGTAGGGTGGAACGGCCCGCGTCCCCTACTCGGCGGGAGGCAGGGCCAGCGCTTGCTTGCGGACGACCAGGATCCGCTGGATGACGGTGATCGTGCTCGCCACAGCGAGCAGCGCCAGCGTGATCGGGATCAGCCACATCACCTTGTCGTTGACACCGAGGATCCGGAGCAGGTCGGCGAGCCCGGTCATCACCAGGATGGACACGAGGCGGTCGGAGCGCTCGGCGATGCCGACCTTGGCCTGCATGCCCACCGACTCGGCGCGGGCCCGCGCGTACGACGTCACCGCCCCCATCGTGAGGCAGTAGATCGCCAGCGCGGTCCACCACGAGTTGTCGCCGGGTCCGACGTAGTACATGGCGAGGCCGCCGAAGATCGCCGCGTCTCCGATCCGGTCGAGCGTGGAGTCGAGGAACGCGCCGAACGGCGAGGTCTGTCCGCTGGTCCGCGCCATGTAGCCGTCGAGCATGTCGCTGAACACGAACGCCGTGATCACGAGGACGCCGGCCAGCAGCAAGCCCTGGGGGAAGAAGATCAGCGCCCCGGCGCAGACACCCAGCGTGCCCACGAGCGTGACGGCGTTGGGGCTGACCCCGAGGCGGAGCAGCAGATTGCCGAGAGGCGCCCAGAGGTTGGTGAAGAACTGGCGGAAGCGTTCGAGCATGGCGGCAGCAGAGTAGCGGGCGTGAGCCGCCCCCCTCCGCGGACGCGGCCCTCTGGACGGCCAACGAGGCGGCCGTCGACCCCGACCGCTCAGCCCTGACCGGCGACGAGCTGCTCGCCGTGTGGGTGCCGTACTGGCTCACTCGGCCCAGGCATCGGCCAGGAGCGCACGCGTCTCCTGGAGCAGTTGCGGCAGCGTCTTGGTGTGTCCGATGACGGGCATGAAGTTCTGGTCGCCGAACCATCGAGGAACGACGTGCTGGTGGAGGTGAGCGGCGATCCCGGCGCCTCCGGCGGTGCCCTGGTTGATCCCGAGGTTGAATCCCTCCGCCCGCGACACCGCCCGCAGGGTGCGCATCGCGGCCTGGGTCAGAGCCGCGATCTCCGCGGCCTCGGCGTCCGTCGTGTCGGTGTAGTCGGAGACGTGCCGGTAGGGGCACACCATCAGGTGGCCCGCTGCGTACGGGTAGAGGTTGAGCACGGCGTACGTGAGCTCGCCCCGATGCACCACCAGGAACCGCTCGTCGTCGCCCTGCGCCGGGATCCGGCAGAACGGGCACTCCCCCGCCGTGTCGTCCGGCGGCTTGCTCTCCCCCCGGATGTAGGCCATCCGGTACGGCGTCCACAGTCGCTCCAGGCCGTCCGGTGCGCCGATGCCGTCCTGGTGCAGATGCTCCATGCGGACACTGTAGGGAGGAGGGCGGGGCGCTCCGGTCACCGCGGTCCGGCTCTCTAGGCTCGGCGTGTGGCTGACCCGATCCTGCGTCCCGCGACGACCGACGACGTGGAGGCGATCGCCGACCTCTTCCACCGCGGCTGGCACGACGCCCATCCGGGACGGGTGCCCGACGGGCTGACCCAGCGGCGTACCCGGGAGGCGTTCCTCGACCGGGTCACCCAGCGGGTGGCCGAGACCGACGAGACCACGGTGGCCGAGGTGGACGGCAGCATCGCCGGCTTCGTCATGATCGCGGGAGACGAGGTCGAGCAGGTGTACGTCGACCGCCCGTTCCGAGGTTCGGGCGCCGCCGCGCTGCTGTTGACCGAGGCGGAGCGGCAGGTGGCCGCCGGCGGTCACGACGTCGCGTGGCTCGCGGTGGTCCGGGGGAACGACCGGGCCCAGGGCTTCTACGCGCGGCAGGGCTGGGTGGACGAGGGCGACCTGGACTACGAGACAACAGCACTCGGCGAGACCTTCATCTCGCCCTGCCGCAGGTTCACCAAGCGCGTTCGCTGAGGGACGTCATACGGTCCGGTTGTCAGAACAGCCGGGTGTATGACGTTCGCTCACACCTGCTCGCGCGAGGCCACCGCCGCGACGACCCTCTCGATCGCCTCGTCGATCGGTACGCCGTTGTCCTGGCGCCCGTCGCGGTAGCGGAACGAGACCGCGCCGGCCTCCATGTCCTGGTCGCCGGCGATCACCATGAACGGCACCTTCTGCACCTGGGCGTTGCGGATCTTCTTCTGCATCCGGTCGTCGGAGTCGTCGACCTCGACCCGCAGTCCGCGCTCCTGCATCCGCTTCGCCACGTCGTACAGATAGTCCTGGTGCCGCTCGGCGATCGGGATGCCCTGCACCTGCACCGGGGCGAGCCACGGCGGGAACGCGCCGGCGTAGTGCTCCACGAGCACCCCGATGAACCGCTCGATCGAGCCGAACTTCGCCGAGTGGATCATCACCGGCTGCTGATGGGTGCCGTCGGCCGCGACGTACTCCAGGCCGAAGCCGGCGGGCTGGCTGAAGTCGTACTGCACGGTCGAGAGCTGCCAGGTGCGGCCGATGGCGTCCTTGGCCTGGATCGAGATCTTCGGTCCGTAGAACGCCGCACCACCTGGGTCGTCCACCAGGTCGAGACCGGACTCGTCGGCGGCCTGTTGCAAGATCGCGGTCGCGGTCTCCCAGTCCTCGTCGGAGCCCTGGAACTTCTCCTTGTTCTTGTCGTCGCGCGTGGACAGCTCGAGGTAGAAGTCCTCCAGCCCGAAGTCGCGGAACAGGCCGAGGCAGAAGTTCAGCAGGTGCTTGATCTCGTCGCCGGCCTGCTCAGGGGTGACGTAGGAGTGCGAGTCGTCCTGAGTCATCCCGCGCACTCGGGTGAGCCCACCGACGACGCCGGATTTCTCGTAGCGGTAGACGCCGCCGAACTCGAACAGCCGCAGCGGGAGCTCACGGTATGACCGGCCGCGCGACTGGTAGATCAGGTTGTGCATCGGGCAGTTCATCGCCTTGAGCTGGTACTTCGCGCCCTCCAGCTCGATGGGCGGATACATCGTGTCGGCGTAGTAGGGCAGGTGGCCGGAGGTGTGGAACAACCCGTCCTTGCTGATGTGCGGCGTACTGACGTAGGAGAACCCTTCCTCGATGTGCCGCTGCCGGACGTAGTCCTCCATCTCGCGCCGGATGATGCCGCCCTTGGGGTGGAAGACGACCAGGCCAGGGCCGATCTCCTCGGGGAAGGAGTAGAGGTCGAGCTCGCGGCCCAGCTTGCGGTGGTCGCGCTTCTCGGCCTCCTCGAGCTGGTGGAGGTACGCCGCCAACGCGTCCTTGCTCTCCCAGGCCGTGCCGTAGATGCGCTGGAGCTGCTTGTTCTTCTCGTTGCCGCGCCAGTACGCCGCGGCGGTGCGCATGAGCTTGAAGGCCGGGATCCGCTTCGTGGTGGGCAGGTGCGGCCCGCGGCAGAGGTCCTTCCACGCCACGTCGCCGTCGCGCCGGAGGTTGTCGTAGATCGTGAGCTCGCCACCGCCCACCTCGACGCTGGCTCCCTCCGCGGCCTCCTCGCCGTGGCCGGAGCCCTTGAGGCCGATCAGCTCGAGCTTGTACGGCTCGTCCTCGAGCTCCGCGACCGCGTCGTGGTCGCTCACGGGACGCCGGGAGAACCGCTGACCCTCCTTGATGATCTTGCGCATCGCGGTCTCGATCTTGCCGAGGTCGTCGGGGTGGAACGGCGACTCGACGTCGAAGTCGTAGTAGAAGCCGTTCTCGATCGGTGGCCCGATGCCCAGCTTGGCCTCGGGCCAGAGCTGCTGCACCGCCTGCGCCATCACGTGCGCGGTGGAGTGGCGGAGGATGTCGCGGCCGTCCTTGCTGTCGATCGCCACGGCCTCGACCTCGTCGCCGTCGCCGAGCTCGTAGGCGAGGTCCTTGAGCTCTCCATCCACGCGCGCGGCGATGACGTCCGTGTCGTCGGCGTACAGCTCCCAGGCCCTGGTGCCCGTCGTGACCGTCCGCTCCTCACGCACGCCGGCGTGGGTGAGGACGATCTTGAGGTCGGACACGACTGCTCCTGGTGAGTACGACGATGGGTCCCGTCGATCGTATCGAGGCCACCCGGCGGTCCTCTCGGGGATTCCTTTGCCCCAGGAGACCCACGCTCTCCTCCACAGCGCGTCGCGATGGCCACGCCAGGGACTGGCGCGGGTAGCCGAACCGCTCGTGGTCGGCGGCGTAGAACTCGTGCAGTCCCTCCCGAACGCGCATCGAGATCTGCACGTCCGAACCGAGGGGCGGACGCCGATGGCTGCTGTGCGGGTGCGGGATGTCGCTCTGGAGACCTAGCCTGATCCGGCGGCTGAGGTCCTTGACGATGCTCTCCAGGCCGTCCTCCAACCGGTGGACCTCGGCACCGGCGTCACGGAATCGGGATGCGGGCGGAGGTGGACAGGTGACCTTCCCCTGCCGTGAGGTGCCGGTCCTGCCTCCGTCCTCGGTCGACTACCTGATCCAGGTGAGTCCGGGCTCGTAGCGCAGCTCGACGTGGTCTGCGGTGGCGGTCTGCGTGAACTGGACCTCGGTACGGGCGTTGTTACCGGTGCCGTCGGCCTTGACCTTGGAGCTCCAGCCGGCCTCATGCAGTGAGCAGGCCTCCGACGCCGTACACCGTGGCCTGCTTTTGCGTTCCTCTCTCCCGGACTCACGTAGGTGACGTGGTCGGCAGGAGTCTCCGGTGCTGCATTGAGAGGGCGCCACTGGACGAAGGTCGTACGACCTTCGGAGTCGCCACTCGCCGACCGGATCGCCACGACCGGGTGGTCACGGGCGCAGGTCGGGCCTCATCGGCGACAGAAGGCCAGGACCGTGAGGTGCGGGTGCGTGCCCTTGAACACGTGATCCAGGGCGGCACCCACGGCCTTGTCCGACGCCTGGTGACGGACGGACGGCCCGTAGGCGACCACGACACCGCCGGGGAGCCTGCCTTGCATGTCGGCGGGTGCCTCCCCGTTCCAGCACCCGTACACCCGTGTGAGGCCCTGCATGTAGGTGGGTGTCGGCGAGCTCGACAGATGGGCCGACCAAGCGCCCAACACGGCCAACCCCAGAACGATCCCGAACACCACGCCCGCGAAGGCCCCGTTCAGGACCCCGCTACCGATGTGTGCGAACACCTCGCGCTTCACAGAACTCTCCCCGTTTCCCCGTCTTCCCCCGGTTGTGTCATGGCCCGCATGGGTGGCGCGCCCGGGGTGCAGGGCAATGCTGCGTGAGCGGACGCCCGAGCGATGGCGATTCAGCCAGATGGCAGGAAGTTGCCGCGTCTGCCGGTGGTCGAGGTCGACCACATCACGGTCCACGCCGGGACGACGGGGCCCCGCAGGTGACGAGATTTCCGCGCATCATCGCAGGTCAGGCGGGTGGGCGATACTGGGTTCGAACCAGTGACCTCTTCGGTGTGAACGAAGCGCGCTACCACTGCGCCAATCGCCCGTGCGGACGCCGACTGTAGCGCACGGTCGGCGTCGAGCCGCATTCGGCGGCGGAGTCGCCGATCAGTCGCCGAGCAGCTCGGACTCCCGCTCCTGCCAGACCTTGCGGACCTCGGTGGTGATCGGTCCGGGAGCGGAGAGCTCGCGGTCGTCCCAGCGGTGGATGCCCTGTACGTCGCGGGTGGTGGAGGCCAGGAACGCCTCCGTCGCGTGCTGCGCGACGACCTCGATCGGTCCGTCGACCTCGACCCCGCCGTACCAGTCGAGCACCAGCCGCCGCGTGATCCCGGCGAGGCAGCCGCTGTCGAGCGTGGGCGTGCGCAGCTCGCCGTCGACGACGTAGAAGACGTTGGTGCCCGTGCCCTCGCACAGATGGCCCTGGAGGTTCGCGAAGATCGCCTCCGAGGCCCCACGGTCGTGGACGTGGGCCAGGGCGCGCACGTTCTCGCCGTACGACGTGGTCTTGAGGCCGGCCAGGGCACCTCGCTCGTTCCGCGGCCAGGGCACCGTCGCCACGGCCGTGGTGTCCGGCCAGACGTCCATCTCCCCCGCGCTCACGACCAGCGTCGCCGGCCCGTGACCGCGGTCGGAGCCGAGCGGCGCGAGCCCGCCTGTCCACGTCATGCGGATCCGGCCGAGGGTCAACGGCTCACCCTCGAGAACCGCCGCGATCCCGCGTCGTACGGCGTCCAGGTCGGGCTCCGGCAGCCCCAGGCCGCGCGCGGATCGAGCCAGCCGCTCGAGGTGCGGAGCGAGCGCAAAAGGCCTTCCCTCGACCACCTTGACGACCTCGAAGACCCCGTCCCCGACGGTGAGTCCGTGGTCGCGCGCCGCCACCGCGGGCGCGTCGGGGTTGTTGAGGAGTTCGCCGTTCACCCAGGTGCGCATGCATCGAAACTACCGGCGGCGCGTCCGAAATTGGTGCTCCCAAGGCCATCGGCTAAGGTTCTGTTCGCGTCTCCGGGCAGGGTTCCTGGCCGTGAGATCAAGCGGACGTAGCTCAGTTGGTAGAGCGCAACCTTGCCAAGGTTGAGGTCGCGAGTTCGAGCCTCGTCGTCCGCTCGGAGCGGGTCTCGAGCCCATCCAGCGGTGGGTTGGCCGAGAGGCGAGGCAACGGACTGCAAATCCGTGTACACGGGTTCAAATCCCGTACCCACCTCGACGCAACACCCGGCCACGGGCGATTGGCGCAGCGGTAGCGCGCTTCCTTGACACGGAAGAGGTCACTGGTTCAAACCCAGTATCGCCCACCACCCGAAACCGCCCCTGACCTGCACAAACGCAGCGACAGGGGCGGTCTACTTTCACCGCTGTCACTCGGAATTCGGCGCTTGGGTGACCAACTGGGTGACTAGCCATCGGACTTCTTCTCCCGAACCGGCCACTCGAAGAGCGTGTCCATCGCCGTTGCGCCCGTCTGGATGATGGGCCGCAGCTCGTGACGGTAAACCTGTTCTGTCACCCGCGTGCCCTGGTGCCCGACCAGGCCGGCGATGTCCTCGATGCCGAGACCCGAGGCCGACAGCAGGGACACGAACGAGTGCCGAAGCTCCCGCGGGGTCCAGTCCTGGGGCGTGAGCCCCGGGACCGACCTGAGCGCACGCCGGAAGTCCCGGCGGACGTTCGCGGCGTCCATCTGCGTCCCGGTCGACGTCGCGAAGACCAGGCCCGGATCCGCCCAGGACTCAGCGCGCAGTCTCGCGGCCGCCTGGCGCGTCCGGTGCTCCCGAAGTCGCTCGGTCGCCAGCCCCGACAAGGCCAGTGTCCGTCGCGACTTCTTCGTTTTCGTGTCGCCGGTGCGTCGAACCGAGCGCCAAACCTCTACATGCGGCGGTTCAGCATCGAGATGCACGTTCTCCCACCGGAGCGCCCGCAGCTCCTCGGTCCGGGCACCCGTCAGTAGCGATATGACGATGTAGCAGTGCAGCGGATCCTCGGTCGTATTGGCGATCACCGCGCGGGCCTGCTCCATCGTCAGTGATTTCGAACGCCGCCCCTCCTGGCCGCGAGGCACATCGCACAGGTCGACGACGTTCCGATCCACGAAGCCGCGCCGCATCGCCCGCCGCACTGCCGAACTCAGCACACCATGAAGTCGAGCCAGGTAGCTGGAGGCGAGAATCTCGCTCAGCTGCTTGAGCCAGGCGTCGATCTCGTCCGGGCGCAGCTGCTGGAGCTTCCGCCCGCCCACCTTCGGGACGATGTGCGTTTCACACATGATGCGGTTGCGCTTCTGAGTGCTCTCATCGATGTCGCCCTGGCCGTGGTCGAGCCAGTCCTCAACCGCTTGCCGCACCGTGTAGTGCTCCGAGCGGACCGTAAGACCGGCCTGGTAGGCCTTGACTCGCTTGTCCAGAGCCCGCAGCGCCGCCGTGCGGCTCGTCCCGGTGCCCTTTCGCACGATGCGCTTCCCACGACCGTCGTACCCCACTGTCTTCTGCGCGATCCAGCGCTGCCGCGCGTCGTCCCAGTAGACGCCGCCCTCACCGCGAGCACGGCGCTTGTTCTCGGTCATGCGACATCACCACTCACGGCGGCGACGTACTCTCCGAGCGCCTCGATCGGCACCAGGCGACGTCGACCGACCTTGAAGCTTCGCAACTGCGCCGATCGGATCAGCTCATACAGCGAGTCCTTGCTGATGCGTAACGCCTCTGCGGCCTCGTCGACGGTGTACACAGCCGGCGGGACCACCCACTCCCTGTCCTTCATCGTTGTTTCCTTCCCGAAGATGGTTCTGTTTGGATCCTCATCGCAAACACCGCCAGTCACCGGATGCGCGCCTGAGCGGCCGACCTGACCGCGGCGGCGGCCTGGTCTAGGTCGAGGTACCCCTGGCCCACGTAGGTCCAGGACGAGATGAGCTCGAAGCCCTCCGGTACGTCGGCTTCGTCGTCGAGGAGCTGGCGGATGTCGGCGTCGGGGTCGAGGCCGGGATCCTTGCGGTAGGCGCGGCGGGATCGCCGGATCTGGCCGAAGGTGACCGAGTACGCGTGGGATTTGGTGATCGGATGACCGCGGTAGCCGAGGGTGGCGAGCCGGTCGCGCAGCCGGCCGTACTCCTCGTTCTGGCCGGCGAGCCAGAGGGCGGTGTCGATGATCCGGATCGCATGCGGCGAGGCCCCGGTGGCGCGGGCGTGCAGGCTGTTGCGGACCCTGGTCGGGAGGCCGAAATCCTCGGTGGTCTTGGTGAGGTACTTGGCCAGGTAGGCGGCGACCCGCTCGGGATGCACCAGGGCCGCGCTCCGATGGCTGTCCCGGTCGGCGTCGCCGCTGATCGCACGGGTGTCGACCTGGGTGCCCCAACGCAGCTGGTAGGTCGTGCCGTCGCGCAGCGCCGGCGTCGTATAGGTGACCTTCGCGGCGGCCGCGTGCACCGCGTCCTCGAGGAGGCCCGTGGTAACCGGCAGTCGGCAGGGCGGGCCGTCGGGCCCTTCAGGGCCGTCGAGCCGGATCGGGACATGGAAGTGCACCACCGCGCGGGCCTGGAACTCGACGACCTTGGAGTAGGACACCTTGCACGCGGCGCGGAACTCGCTGC
>JAFMQY010000213.1 GCA_017354415.1 Nocardioides sp. | reverse complement strand
GCGAGGCGCGTGCTCGGGCGATCGAGCGCCGCGAGCGGCTCATCCGTGAGGGGCGGGCTGCCCAAGCCGTGGGGGTGGCCGTCGGCGTCGTGCTCGCCGAGCTCGAGCGGTCGATCCGCCGTGCCGCCGAGGAGCGTGGCGCGATCGAGGAGTCCCGCTCCGAGCGGGAGCAGGACCTGCTCGGGGTACGCGCCTCGTTGCGCGACCTCGGCCGCGAGCACGACGAGCTGGTCAGCTCCGTCCACCGCGACGAGGTCGTCCGCACCCAGCAGCGGATGCGGATCGAGCAGCTCGCCGAGCGGGCGCTGGAGGAGCTCGGCCTCGATGAGGACTCCCTGGTCGGCGGCTACGGTCCGGACACCCTGGTGCCGTTCACCGGCGAGGTGCCTGAGGGGGAGGCGGCGCCCGACCCCACGCCGTACGACCGTGAGGAGCAGACCAAGCGTCTCCGCGCCGCCGAGCGGGCTCTGGCCATGCTCGGCAAGGTCAACCCGCTCGCGCTGGAGGAGTTCTCCGCGCTCGAGGAGCGGCACAAGTTCCTCGGCGAGCAGCTCGAGGACCTCAAGGCCACCCGCCGCGACCTCCTCGACATCGTCCGCGAGGTCGACGCCCGGGTGGAGCAGGTGTTCACCGAGGCGTACGCCGACGTCGCGGCCGCGTTCGAGCGGACCTTCGCACGCCTGTTCCCCGGCGGCGAGGGGCGGCTGGTGCTCACCGACCCCTCCGACATGCTGGCCACCGGCGTCGAGGTCGAGGCGCGGCCGCCGGGCAAGAAGATCAAGCGGCTGTCGCTGCTGTCCGGCGGGGAGCGGTCGCTGGTCGCGGTGGCCTTCCTGGTCGCGCTCTTCCAGGCGCGCCCCTCGCCGTTCTACATCCTCGACGAGGTCGAGGCGGCTCTCGACGACACCAACCTCGGCCGCCTGCTGCAGATCTACGAGGAGCTCCGGGAAAACAGCCAGCTGGTCGTGATCACCCACCAGAAGCGCACCATGGAGGTCAGTGACGCGCTCTACGGCGTCACCATGCGCGACGACGGCGTCTCCACGGTGATCAGCCAGCGGTTGCGCGAGCCGGCCTGACCCCGTGGACCCCGCGCTCGCCCTCGGGGTGGCCCTCGCCCGGCGGAACCCACGACGACGTGAGTCGTCACCGAGAATGAGCACGTGACGACCGAGCGGCCTCCGCAGCGCACGCGCGCGGACTACGTCCACTGGTCGACGGCGACCACCCGGTGGGCCGACATGGACGGCTTCGGGCACATGAACAACGCCCGCTACTTCGAGCTGATCGACACCGCGATCGACCTGCACCTGCAGGAGGTGATCGGCGGCGCGGTCGACTCCCTCGACGCGATCGGGCTGTTCGCCGAGGTGTCCTGCCGTTACCGTCGCGAGGTGGGCTACCCGGCACCGATCGATCTCGGGCTCGTGGTCGACCACGTGGGGCGGTCGTCGGTCGTGTACCGGGTCGGGTTCTTCCAGGGCGAGGCGGACGAGGCAGCGGCCGAGGGCCGGGCCGTGATGGTGTACGTCGACAACACCGACCCTGCGCGCCCCGCGACGCCGCTGCCCGACGTCGTACGCACCGCCGTGGAGGCATTGCGCCGATGAGCGACCGTGATCCGCGAGTCGACGACTACCTCGCACCGCTGCCGACGTGGCAGCGGGAGACGTTCGAGCGCGTCCGCGAGGTGCTGCACCGCGCCGACCCGGAGCTGACCGAGACCATCAAGCGCACCGTGCAGCCCTACTTCGTCTGCGAGGGCAACGTCGCGGCGTTCCTGGCGGCGAAGGACCACGTCAACGTGTTCGTCTACGACGGGGGCATCGTGCCCGACCCGCACGGGCTGATCACGTCGGGGCAGGAGAACAAGACCGCCCGGACGATCGGCTTCCGTGAGGGGGACGACGTCCCGGAGGACGCGCTGCTGGAGTTCTTCCGCCGTCTGATCGCGGACAACCGGGCCGGGGGGTGGCGGAAGCTGAAGGATCGCTCCTCCGGGTGAGTCCCCTTGCGGTCGGACGCGGGGAGCATGCCAGGGTAGGGCCATGATGACCCTCGTCGTGGCCATGCTTGTGATCCTGGTGCTCGCGGGAGTTGTCGTGCTGTACGTCGCCTTCCCTCATCGGGGCGAGGACGTACCGCACGTGCCGTGGGTCGGCCGGGCGATGCGCAAGGGCGCCGACACCATCCCGACGCTGGAGAACACCGGCGACGAGCCACCCCCGGACGAGGACTGGAGCCTCGACCTCACGGGTCTCGACTCGGGGCACGGCGAGAGCTGACGTCGCGCCCCGCGAGCAAGTTCGCGGCGTTCGCTGCGGTGGGTCGCCCGGACTTCGTCCGTTCGACCCGTCCTCGCTCAGGGCGATGGCTGGGGCAATGGTTGGATGGTCGCCATGACCGTGCTGTACCTGATCATCGGCATCCTGGTCGTCGCCGCGATCGTGGTCGTCGGGCTGGTGACCACCCGTGGCCGCCGGCCGACCCCGCCTGCCGAGGGCACCCCGACCCCGGATCTGGCTGCCCCCGAGGCGCCGCCCGAAGCGCCGGCCGAGCCCGAGCCGTTGGTGGAGGCCGAGGCTCCCGTCGTCACGGTCGAGCGGCCGGAGAGCACGGCGTCCCGACTGGTCCGGCTGCGGCAGCGCCTCGCCGGCGCGCAGGGCGGGTTCGGGCGCGGTCTGCTCTCCCTGCTCTCCCGTGACCGCCTCGACGAGGACACGTGGGAGGCGATCGAGGACACCCTGCTCACCGCCGACGTCGGCGTCGGCCCGACCCAGCAGCTGGTCGGCAACCTCCGGACCCGGCTGCGGGTGGACGGCAAGGAGGCCGCCGACCCGCGTGCGGTGCTCCGCGACGAGCTCCTGCAGCTCGTCGGCCCCGACCTGGACCGCCGGCTCCAGGTCTCCGGCACCGACGGCAAGCCGGGCGTCGTCCTGGTCGTCGGTGTCAACGGGACCGGCAAGACCACGACGGTCGGCAAGCTCGCCCGGATCCTGATCGCCGAGGACCGCTCCGTGGTGCTCGGAGCCGCCGACACCTTCCGCGCCGCCGCGGTCGACCAGCTCACCACCTGGGGCGAGCGAGTCGGCGTCGAGGTGGTCCGCGGACCCGAGGGGGCCGACCCCGCGAGCGTCGCCTTCCAGGCGGTGCAGGAGGGGATGGACAAGGCGGTCGACACGGTGCTCGTCGACACCGCCGGCCGGCTGCAGAACAAGGCCGGGCTCATGGACGAGCTGGGCAAGGTCAAGCGCGTGATCGAGAAGCAGGCCCCGGTGTCGGAGGTGCTGCTGGTCCTCGACGCGACGACCGGCCAGAACGGGCTGGTTCAGGCGCGGGTCTTCTCCGAGATCGTCGACGTGACCGGGATCGCCCTCACCAAGCTCGACGGCTCGGCCAAGGGCGGGATCGTGGTCGCGGTGCAGCGGGAGCTCGGCGTACCGGTGAAGCTGGTGGGCCTCGGCGAGGGACCCGACGACCTCGCCCCCTTCGACCCCGGCGCGTTCGTGGACGCTCTGCTGGGGTGAGCCGTTCCTCCGAGCCCGAGTTCACAGAGCCGTAACACTCCGGCCCCGGAACGTTGCATGACGGCAACACGGCACGACGTACGACGAAACGTGGGGCCGCGACTCTGAGCGCCATCGGGATGACCGATGCGCGGCCGAAGGCGTTCGCGTGTGGGCATCCTCCCGCTCACATGTGGAGGTTCCATGGACGGCTACTACGCCTGGATGATCGTGGCGACGGCCTTCGTCCTGATGATGACGACGCCGGCGCTCGCCCTGTTCTACGGCGGCATGACCCGGTCCAAGTCCGTGCTGAACATGATGATGATGTCGTTCGTCGCGATGGCGGTGGTCGGCATCGTCTTCGTGCTCTGGGGCTGGTCCGAGGGCTGGGGCGGCGACGGGGTCGGCAACGGGAACGGGAAGCTGATCGCCAACCCGTTCAGCATGTTCGGTCTGGACGGCGTCTCGAAGGCCAACTACATCTTCGTGTTGTTCCAGCTCACGTTCGCGGTGATCACCGCCGCGCTGATCTCGGGCGCGATCGCCGACCGGGTGAAGCTCTCGTCCTGGATCGTGTTCCTGCCGATCTGGGTGACGCTGTGCTACTTCCCGATCGCCCACAACGTGTGGGGCGGCGGCTGGTTCTACTCGCACTTCGCCAACCTCGACTACGCCGGCGGCACGGTCGTGCACATCAACGCCGGTATCGCCGGCGGCGTGCTCGCGCTCGTCGTCGGCCGTCGTGTCGGCTTCCTGCGCGACCCGATGAAGCCGCACAACCTGACCCTGACCATGATCGGCGCCGGCCTGTTGTGGACTGGTTGGTACGGGTTCAACGTCGGCTCGATCGTGTTCACGTCCGATGCCTTGACCAGCCCGGCGAAGTTCAGCGAGCAGTTCTACTCCGAGACCGGAGCGACGTTCATGAACACCACCCTGGCCACGATGGCCGCGATGCTCGGCTGGCTGCTGATGGAACGGATCCTGCACGGCAAGGCCACCTCCCTCGGCGCCGCGTCCGGTGTCGTCGCCGGCCTGGTGGCGATCACCCCCGCCTGTGGCGCCGTCGACCTGGTCGGTGCTCTCGCGGTAGGAGCGGCCGCGGGCATCCTCTGCGCCCTGGCGGTGGGGCTGAAGTTCAAGATGGGCATGGACGACTCCCTCGACGTCGTCGGCGTCCACCTGGTCGGAGGCATCACCGGCTGTCTGCTGATCGGCCTGGTCGGCACGAACACCTCCCCCCAGGGTGTCGACGGGCTGTTCGGCGACATGAACGGCCTCTTCTACGGCGGCGACGCCACCTTGCTCTGGCACCAGTTCCTCGGCGTCCTGTTCACCGTGGTCTGGACCGGAGTCCTCACCACGGTGATCGGCCTGGCGATCAAGTACACGATCGGCTGGCGGGTCACCCCGGAGGAGGAGGTCGACGGCATCGACTTCGCCGAGCACGGGGAGTCGGCCTACGACCTCGAGGGGCGTGCGGGTGTCCTCGGTACCACGGGCGTGGCCGCCTCGCACACCAAGACCGGTTCCACGGAAGGAGCCCTGGCATGAAGCTCATCACCGCGGTGATCAAGCCGCACAAGTGGGAAGAGGTCCGCGAGGCGCTGGAGACCTTTGGGGTCACCGGGATGACGGTCTCGGAGGTCAGCGGCTACGGCCGGCAGAAGGGCCACACCGAGGTCTACCGGGGCGCCGAGTACGACATCGCCCTGGTGCCCAAGATCCGGATCGAGATCGTGGCCGACGACGGCGACGCCGACGACATCGTCGGGATCGTCGCGAAGACGGCCCAGACGGGCCGGATCGGCGACGGCAAGATCTGGGTGTCCCCCGTGGAGACGGTGGTCCGGGTACGCACCGGCGACCGCGACGCGGCGGCCATCTGACGCGGCCGGGGCTCCGGAGGTACGACGTCGTGGCCCCGCCGGCACAGCGGCCGGCGGGGTCCGTCGTACCCACGGGGCGGGGCACCGACATGGACCGCCGACAGCGCAGTGACGAGGCCGACGAGCTCTGCCTCGCGGCGTACGACGTCTCCGGCGCGCCGACATCCGGGTGCGCGTTGGTGGCGGTCGGGGGCTACGGGCGGCGCGAGCTCGCGCCGTACTCCGACCTCGACGTGGTGCTGGTCCACGAGCCCGGCGTCGACCTGGGTGATGCGGCGGAGAAGGTCTGGTACCCGATCTGGGACTCCGGGGCACGGCTCGACCACTCGGTGCGGAGCGTGCCGGACATGCTCGAGCAGCTCGACGCCGACCTCCGCGTGGCCCTCGGTCTGCTCGACATCCGACACCTCGCCGGGGACCCGAACCTGACTCTGCGCGTCCGCTCGACCGTGCTCGCTCACTGGCGGCGGACGGCGCGCGACCGCCTGCCCGGGCTGCATACCCTGGTCCGCAAGCGGCACGAGCTGATCGGTGAGCTCGCACACCTGTCCGTCCCCGACCTCAAGGAGTCGGAGGGGGGTCTCCGCGACGCGACCGTGCTCACCGCCCTGGTCGCGACCTGGCTGGTCGACGTACCCCATGTCGACCTCGAACGCTCCCGGCGCGCGCTGCTCGACGTCCGTGATGCACTCCACGACGTGGCCGGACGGGCCACCGACCGGGTGGCGCCCGAGCTGTGGGAGGGGCTGGCCGAGCGGCTGCGACTGGAGGACGACGCCGCCGCCCAGCGGCATGTGCGCGAGCTCGGCCGCCGGATCACCCATCTCTCGCGGCTCACCTGGCGCCGGGTCGACGGCGTCCTGGCACGCCCACCCGGGGCCGGCGCCGCACGCAGGGCGACGTTGACCACCGTCGAACCCGGAGTCGCCCTGACGGGCGACGAGGTGGTCCTGACCCGGGAGGCCCGGCCTGCGTCGGACCCGACCCTCCTGCTCCGGGCCGCGGCCGTGGCCGCCGAGCGTGACGT
>JAFMQY010000017.1 GCA_017354415.1 Nocardioides sp. | reverse complement strand
TGTGGCTGACGTTAGTCGGGTCGTGGGAAGGCCGGGGTGGCCCGCGTTCCGCGCGACTCCGACGAGCGTGTCAGGTGCCGTGCCCGTACGCGTCGTGATAGTTCCACCACTGGTACGGCGGGGTCTGGGGGTAGCCCTCGGGCGAGTCCTCCCCGACCTCCTGACGTCCGAGGGCGGTGATGTCGAGATAGGTCCAGGTGCTCCCCATCGCCTCGTCGCCGCGGTTGTTGAGGAAGTAGGTACGAAACACCCGATCGTCGTCGCGGATGAAGGCGTTGGTGCCGTGCCACTCGTCGACTCCGAAGTCGGCGTCGAAGTCGTCGGTCAGTGTGTACCACGGGATCAGCTCCCAGCCATTGCGCGCCTTCAGGTGCGCTATGTCCGCCTGCGGGGCTCGCGAGACGAAAGCCAGGGACGTGTCACGTGCGTTCAGGTGAGCCGGATGCGCTACCTGGTCCGCCACCAACGAGCAGCCCACACAGGCCCGGTCCGGGTACGAGCCGCCCTCGGCGAAGGTGGTGATGTCGGGCGCGTAGAAGGCGCGGTAGACGATCAGCTGGCGCCGGCCCTGGAAAAGATCGAGGAGGCTCAGCCGCCCGTTCGGCCCCTCGAAGGCGTATTCCTTCTCCACGGCCATCCACGGCATACGGCGGCGTTCGGCGGCCATCGCGTCGCGCGCGCGGGTGAGCTCCTTCTCCTTCACCAGCATGCGCTCCCAGGCCTCGTGCCACTCCTGGGGGGAGACGACCGGAGGTATCTTCATGACCTGCTTCCTCCTTCAGCCACTCGTTCACCGCGTGAGGGACTCGGGCTGAGCGGCCCTCCGGACGAAGCGAGACGACGCACCACGCCAGCGTATCTTCGGGCGGCGGCGCTTGCCGGATCAGCCGGCGGTCCCGTGAGCAGCCACCACAGGTGCTCGCGGTCGGCGACGACGATCTCGGGATCTGCGATGGCATCCTGGTGCAGCGATCACTTGATGACACCACTGCAAGGAGCCTCTGGATGACCGGCCGACGCACGGACGACGCCCAGCTCACCGCAAGCGGGCGGCTCGAGGCGTCCAGCGACGGGGTGTTCGCCATCGCGATCACTCTGCTGGTGCTCGACATCGGCGTGCCTGCGCGTGGCGACCTACCCGCAGGCGGGCTCGGAGCCGCGCTCGCGCACCCGTGGCCGTCGTACGTCGCCTACCTGGTCAGCTTTCTGGTCATCGGCATCATCTGGGTCAACCACCACACGATGTTCAGCAAGGTCGACCGGATCGACCGCCCGGTCCTATCGGCCCACCGTGCCCGCGCTGCGCCGGTTCGGGATCGGCAACATCGCCTACCTGGCCATCATCGGGCTCTCGTTCGTCAGTGCGATCGCCGCCCTCTCGGTGCACGCCGCGCTAGCGCTGTACTACTGCTTCGACCAGCTCACCCCGTCCGGGCCGTATCCCGGATTGGCAAGGATCTCAGGGCGTCTCCACCGCCGCGACAGCGTCGGAGGCTTGGATCGCGGTGAGCGCGATCGTGTAGAGGATGTCGTCGACGAGGGCGCCTCGGGACAGGTCGTTGACCGGTTTGGCGAGGCCCTGCAGCATCGGGCCGATGCTGACCGCCTCTGCGCTGCGCTGGACCGCCTTGTAGGTGGTGTTGCCGGTGTTGAGGTCCGGGAAGACGAACACGGTGGCACGTCCGGCAACCGGGCTGTCCGGGGCCTTGGCGGCCGCGATGGAGGCGATCGCTGCGGCGTCGTACTGCAGCGGCCCGTCGACGATCAGGTCCGGTTCACGTTCCCGTACCAGCCGCGTCGCCTCACTCACCTTCTCCACGTCGGTGCCCGAGCCGGACGTGCCCGTACTGAAGCTGATCAACGCCACCCGGGGCTCGATACCGAACATCCGTGCCGACGCCGCACTCTGGACGGCGATGTCGGCCAACTGCACGGCGCTCGGGTCGGGGTTGACCGCGCAGTCGCCGTAGACCACCACCTCGTCGGGCAGGCACATGAAGAAGATCGACGACACCAGCTCGGCGGTGGGCGCGGTGCCGATCAGCTGGAGGGCCGGGCGCACTGTCGCGGCGGTGGTGTGCACCGCGCCCGCCACCAGGCCGTCGACCTCGCCGAGACGCAGCATCATCGTGCCGAGCATCACCGGGTCACTCAGCTCGTCGCGTGCGATGTCGGCGGTCATCCCCTTGTGCCGACGGGCCTCGACCAGCGCGGCGACGTAGCGCTCGTCGACCTGCGTGGGGTCGATGATCTCGATGTCGGGCGGCAGGTTCAGGCCGAGTCCTGCTGCCACCACCGTGATCTCCGACGGCGGGGCGAGCAGGACGCATCGCGCGATGCGCAGCGCGTGACAGTCGGCTGCCGCACGGAGCGTGCGAGGCTCGGCGCCCTCGGGCAGCACGATGCGCCGGGCCGCGCGCCGGGCCATCGTGGTCAGCCGGTGGCGGAACGCCGGCGGGCTCAGCCGCGGCACATGGGTCGGGGTCGGCAGCGCGGAAAGCCACGCGGGTTCCAGCGCCGCTGCCACGGTGGACATCACGAGCCGCGCGCGCTCCGCGTCGTCGCCAGGCACCTCCGGGTGGAAGTCGTGCACCATCGTGGCGGTCTCGTAGCTGTAGGTGCCGGCCAGCAGCACCGGCAACCCCGTCGCGGCCGCCGGCCGGCAGAGCTCCCATACCCTGGGGTCAGGTTCCAGTCCGACGGTGAGCAGCAGCCCTGCAAGCCGGACCCCGTTCATCGCCGCGAGACACGCGCTGAGGATGACGTCGTGGCGGTCACCGGGCACGATCACCAGAAGGCCCTCTCGCAGCAACGGCAGGATCCCCGGCACCGCCTGCGCGCCGATGATCACATCCTTGACCCGGCGATCCGACTCACCGTCGTTGAGCACCTTGAGGCCCAGTTCGGCGACGATGTCGCGAACCCGCGGCCACGTCAGCTCGGTCCGGAACGGCACCGCCGCGACCAGCCGCAGGTCACGCTCGGCCAGTCTCGCGCCCAACGTGGCGATCGCCTCTGCGCCGGTGTCGGCGACGCGGTTGACCACCGCGCCCACCACGCGGTCGCGCTCGAGCCCCTGGAAGGTCCGGGCCGCGATGGCCATGCCCTCCGCGAGATGTTCGGGGGGGTCGTCAGTGGCAGCGCCGACCAGCAGCACCTCCGCGTCGAGGGCCTTGGTGAGCGCCACGTTGACCCGCCCGGCGTATACCAGACCCGGCCCGGGCACCAGCCCCTCGACGACGACCACGTCGTGCGCCCCGATGATCGGCTCGGCAGCGGCGACAACGTCCTCCATCAGGGCGTCGACCGCGTTGTCGCTCAGCCGTCGTTCCACGAGCCCGGCGGGTATCGGCTCCGGCGGACGCAGCGTCGACGTGAGTCTGATCAGGGCCGTTGAGCGGTCGGAAACGCTGTCTCCGGCACGCGGCTGGGCCAGCGGCTTGAAGAACCCGACGTCGACGCCGCGCTGCTGCAGTGCGCCGACCAGACCGAGGCACGTCGTGGTCAAGCCCACCCCGTGTCCGGTCGGTGCCACCAAGATGGTTCGGGTCACCGCGCCAGCTCCCACCTACGTCGACCAACTGACCTGGCTCGCCCGCCGATTCGCGCGGCGGCCGGATTGTCACGCCCAACGACTCGACGTCCAGTATCACTGATGCGCATCATCCCGGCCCGGGAGCGCTCACCGGCAGTCGTCGCGGCCCTGGCTTCAGGGTTGCTGGTTGTCTGTGTTGACGGCGACGAGGATGGCTGCCGCGATCGCCAGCAGACCTCCGAAGGAACTGGCCACGAGGTAACCGCTCTGCTCCGGGAAGCCGGTGCTCATGACGCGCGCGGACAGGATGAACCCACCGAGGGCGCTGCCCAGCGAGAAGCCGACGCTGCGGACGACCTGGTTGACACTCATGGCGCTGGCGGTCTCACTCGCCGGGGTGGCGGCGAGGATCATCGCCGGCATCGCGGCCGATACGGCGCCCACCCCGAGCCCCAGCACTGTCACCGCGAGCACCGGGCCGGCCACCACCGAGCGGCCGACCGCGAAGACGCCGAACCCGATCGCGACCAGACTCGTGCTGGCGGCCACCGTCCGCGCCGCACCCAGCCGGACGACCCAGCGGGGCGTGGCCCGCCCGGCCGCGAACCCAGCGAACGAGAAGGGGACCAGGGCCAGACCCGCCTGGAAGGTGCTCAGCCCGAAGCCGTATCCCGCGGTGGGCGGGGTCTGCAGATAGCGGGTCGCCAGGCTCAACAGCAGGTACATGGCGGCACCACCGACGAACATCGCCAGATTGGCCCGAGCAACCATCGGATGACGTAACGCCCGAAGATCCACCAGCGGCGACGACACACGCATCTCCACGAACACCCAGGCCAGGAGCAGGATCAAGCCCGCACCCATCAGGACCCCCGCGGCGAGGGCCTTCTGGGACCACAGCTCGTCGTCACCCAGCGGGACCAGGACGCCGACCATCGCGACACCGAGCATCCCGCCTCCCACCCAGTCGAGACGCGGAGTCGGCTCGGCATCTTCTCGAGGGTGCGGCAACGTCCGCACACCGATCAGCAGCGCTGCCGTCGTGGCCACCAGCCCCGCGGCATAGGCCGCGCGAACACCGCCCACGTCGGTGAGCAGCCCGGCCAGCGGGTAGCCGACGCCGATCGCAGCCGTGGTCGCGACCGACAGCATCGCGATCACCCGGGCCGCACGTGCCGGGTCCAGGACATCGCGGGCCGTGGCCATCAGCAGCGGGACCAGGCTCAGTCCGACGCCCTGTGCCGCACGGCCGACGATCAGCAAGGCGAACGGGCCGGGGACGACGGTGCACAGGCTGCCCGTGGTCACCACGACCAGGGCCGCGAGCGTCGCCTGACGTCGGCGGATCCCAGAGCCGAGCCGCCCCAGCAACGGCGTGGTCACGGCAGCGGAAAGCAGAGTGACCGTGAGCGTCCACTGCGCGGCGGCCAAGGACACGTCGTACTCGGTGGCCACGCTGGTGATCAGGGGCGCGCCGAGGCTGCCCAGGACTGCCACGAGCAGTGCGAGGAACACCAAGGCGGCCGGCAACGAAGAATGCGTGGCGAGCTGCTCGTCCGCCTGAGAGGTGACCCCGGGACCGCTCATCGGTTCGTCCGACTCGTGATGTGGCGGAACAGGCCGGGCTTGATCCGGGTGCGGACGCCGCGGGCCCAGGGTGTGTCGACCTCGGCGAGCTCGAGCGCGGCATTGGTGTTGAGGAGCATCCCGTAGGCCAGGAACGTCTTGACGGTGACCGCGTCCAGCCCGGTGGTGTCGGCCACCGCGTCCCACAGTTTGGCCAGGTGGCTGCGGACCACGTCCCGCACCTCTGGGTCGCCGCACGCGGCGTACGCCTGCAGCTGCAGCTGCAACGCCGTGCGGTCCGCGAGGAGCGCGTTGTATCGAGCGCCCATCGCCGCCAGCGCTTCCAGGCCGGTCGCACCCTCGGCGGCCGCACACATGCCCTCGGCCAGCTGGGTGAAGGAACCGCCCACGACCTCGAGGAAGAGCGCCTTCTTGCTCCCGAAGAGGCGGAACACGTAGGGCTGGGTGATGCCGGCCGCCCGAGCGATCGACTCGATCGAGGCCCCTCGCAGCCCACCGTCGGCGAACTCCTGGGCAGCCACGTCGAGGATCTGAACCCGCCGTGCAGCCGAGCTCATCCGGGGGTGGTGTGTGGTAGGCACCCTTTGTAAGTTACTCGTAACTAAACACGTGGCCCACCGTCGTGGGGTGCGATCCGGACCACACCGGCACCGGGGCGCCGCGCGGCCCAGGCGATTGGGGGATTTCGTCCGGGCCCGACGCCGGGCGCTGTCGATCAGCGCGGGGGGAGCGCCGATGTGCCGCCCGACGTCAGGTCCATAGTAGGCGCCCGCGTGGCGCGAAGACATGATTGAACGGTCGGGAATGACCGTCATCCGGCCGGCACCCGCCGGGGCGCGAGTGGCAGACGTGGAGAAATGAGACCGCCCCACCGGGCGCCATACGGCGGCTGCGGTGAGGCGGCCCTTTACTGGGCCGACGGCTTGGGGGGGTGTGCCGGGGCCCGCCGTCAAGCGCTTCCGAAAGTTCCGGCTGGGGGGACCGCCGGGTCGGTTGTGCCTGACGAAGTCTGTCAGACAAATGGTAGGTCGCAGGCGGTGAAAACTCGATCTAGATGAGCTCGAAGGTGACCGTGCGCGAGCGTACGTCGGCCTGGGTCAGCCGCGCCGCGACCTCCGTCCCGAGCGGCAGCGGACCCGAGGAGGTGACCCGGGCCTCCACCGCCGGCTCCTGCACGATCAGGGTGCCTCGGGTGTCGTCCTGCTCGTCGACGTCGGTCACGACGCCCTCGAAGGACTCCCCCACGTGGTGCTGGAGGATGCCGGCCTCCACCAGGTTGAGCACGGCGGCTTCATACTGCGCAGCCCGCCGACCGCCCTCCTGCATCAGCTCAGGTACGTCGTGCAGCCGCTGCCGCACCCACGGCGGCACGTCGGTGCCGGCACAGAGCGCGACGCAGATCTCTCCTGCGTAGCGATCGCCGAGCCGGCGCAGCGGAGCTGTGACGTGGGCATACTCCGAGGCGAGGGCCGCGTGCACCGGCTCGGCGGGAGTCTCCCCGTCGAACGCGACGTACCCACTGCCGCGCAGCAGCCGGGCGCAGGCGGTGATCAGGGCGGCCTCAGCCGGCTTGCGGGAGTCGAGCCCTCGGATGAAGTCGGGGTACAGCTGCTCCGCTGGCCAGTCGATGTGCAGTGCCCGGGCGACGCGGTGCAGCCGCTGGAGGTCGCGGGCCTGCGGCGGCGGCAGGGTGCGCAGCAGGCCCACCCGGGCGTAGACCATGAGCGACGCGGCGGCGAACCCGGTGAGCATCGAGATCTGGGCGTTCCAGGTCTCCGCGGGGATCATCGAGCGGAACTCCAGTGACCAGTGGTCACCGGTGACCTCGACCTCCTGCTCGGGCAGGGGCAGCGAGATCCCGCCCCGCGCGGCCTCGCGTTGCAGCCGGAGCTCCCCGACCTCCTTGAGCAACGCCAGGGCGTCGTCCGCCGTGCCCTCGTCGATCGCGTTCTGGACACCGAAGTAGTCGAGCTTCGCCGTCGACCGGACCCGGGCTCGCTCGACATGGATGTCGGTGCCCTCTCCCGTCTCATCCACCCGGATGGTCCACAGCAGCGCCGGACGCACCTGGTCGGGCAGCAGCGACGCAGCACCCTCGGACAGCACCGTCGGGTGCAGCGGCACCTTGGAGTCCGCTCCATAGAGCGTCTCCCCGCGCTCGTGGGAGACGCGGTCGACCGGGTCCCCCGGCTGCACGAACGCCGCGACGTCCGCGATCGCGTAGTGCACGACGTAGCCCTGACCGTCGCGCTCGATGTACAGCGCCTGGTCGAGGTCCTGTGACGAGGCGGGGTCGATGGTCACGAACGGGATGTCCGTGCGGTCGAGGTCGGGGAGCCGGGGCGACTCGGCTGCACGACGCGCTGCGTCCTCCACGTCCGGGGCGAAGCCGGGCGACACCTTCAGTTGGGTCTGGATCGCGTCGATGCCCTCACGCAGCGAGCGGGCGGCGACCTCGTCGCGAGCGTGGACCCGCACCACTCGGCTGGAGGACATGACACCACCATAGTGACCGGCGGGCCCGGCTCCGGCCGTCCGACGGACTGGCTAGCCTCGCCGCGTGCTGATCCTGCTGCCGCCCAGCGAGGGCAAGACCGATCCGCGTCGTGGCAAGCCGGTCGACCTGGTTCACGGTCCCCTGGCCGACGCTCGGGCGGCGGTGTTCGACGCGCTCGTCGACCTCTGCCGAGGACCCGAAGAGACGTCCATGGCCACGCTCGGGCTCGGGCCGACCCAGGCGGATGACGTACGACGCAACGCGCGGCTGCACGAACTGCCCTCGGCCCCGGCGGAACGGATCTACACCGGGGTCCTGTACGACGCGCTCGAGCTCACCACCCTCGACACCTCGTCCCATCGGCGGGCCTCGAGCCGGATCGCGATCGTCTCCTCGTTGTACGGGGTTGTGCGCCCGGGCGAGCGGATCGCGCCGTACCGCCTGGGTGGCGGCGTCAGTCTGCCGGGTCTGGGGGGCGTCGCTGCCCACTGGCGCCGGCACCTCGATCCCGTGGTCTCGGCGATGGCGGGCCGCGGGCTTGTCGTCGACCTGCGCTCGTCGACGTACGCCGCCTTCTGGCGAGCCGGCCCGGCGCTCGTGCCGCGTGTGGTCACGGTGCGGGTGCTGCACGAGGTGGACGGCAGGCGGCAGGTGGTCAGCCACTTCAACAAGGCCACCAAGGGCCGGCTGGTGCGGGCCCTGCTCGAGGACGGGCGGGACGCCCGCACGCCCGCCGCCTTCGAAAGGCTCCTCACCGATCTGGGCTGGCAGGTCGAGACCGGTCCGACGACCAGCGCGGGCACCAGGATCGACGTCGTGGTCAGTGAGCTGTGAGTCTCACCAGTGCTGGGGGTCGAGCATCTGACCGGTCCCGGGTGCCTGGGAGTTGAACAGCCGCAGTGACCCACGCACCGTCTCGGCGTCGTCGCCGTAGAACGACACGACGCTGACCGACGCCGTCGAGAGCTCCATACGGAACAGCGCCGTGAGCGGTGCCTCGACCGCATGCGTGACCACGACCTTGATCGGGGTGACATGGCTGACCACGACCAGGGTCTTCCCGGCGTACTCCTCGATCAGCCGGGCGAGGCCGGCGAGGACCCGCTTCTCGACCTCGCGGAACGACTCCCCGCCCCCGGGCACCATGTCGAGGTCGTCCAGCCAGCGCTCGAGCTCCTCGGGGTGCTGCTCACCGACCTCCTCGATCGTCAGCCCGTCCCAGGCGCCGAACTCCATCTCCGCGAACGCCGGCTCCTCGACCACACCGAGCCCCAACCGCTCGGCGACGATCTCGGCCGACTCGCGCGCCCGGCGTACCGGTGACGAGACGACGGTCTCGAAGGCTTCCCCGATCGGCGCCAACCAGTCCGCGACCCCGCGCGCCTGCGCACGCCCCTCGTCGGTGAGCCCAGGGTTGCTGCTCGCGAGACCTCCGGAGAAGCGTTTGCCCGCGGTGTACGACGTCGCTCCGTGGCGGACCAGCACCAGCGTGGTGAGCGGACCGCCGGGCGGCGACCACCCGCGACGACCGGCCTCGGCCTGCTGCTGGGGACTCTGCACCTCTTCGGCCGCGGAGTCGGCACCGCCCTCGTCCGGCGCGTGGTCCGTGTGGAGGGTGACTCCGGAGCGCAGCCCATCGAGGGCCTCGTTGACGAGCCGGTCGGCGTGCTTGTTCTCCTCGCGACGCACCCAGGTGTACGTCGTGCCGAACGGCGCGAGGGCGTTGGCCCGGAGTGCCAGCGGCTTCATGTCGGCATGCCGGATCTTCCAGTTGCCGCTCATCTGCTCGACCACGAGCCTGGAGTCCATCCGGACCTCGATGTCGGCGTCGGGTGCAACCTCCTGCGCCAGGGTGAGGCCGGCGATCAGACCGCGGTACTCCGCGACGTTGTTGCTCGCGATCCCGATCGCGGTGCCGTCCTCGGCCAGGACCCGACCGGTGTCGGCGTCCTTGACCAGCGCGCCGTATGCAGCGGGGCCGGGGTTGCCGCGAGAGCCGCCGTCGGCCTCGACGACGACGCGCCGGACGGGGTCTCTGGCCGCGTTCACAAACCGCTCTCGGAGGTGCGCACCAGGATCCGGCTGCACTCCTCGCACCGGATCACATCGTCGTCCGCCGCGGCTCGAATCGAGGCGAGCTCCGCGTGGTCGAGGTCGAGCATGCAGCCGCCGCACCTGCGCGAGCGGATGAGGGCGGCACCCACGCCGCCCTTGCTCTCGCGCAGCCGGTCGTAGAGTGCGATCAGGTCGGTGGGGAGCTCCGTCGCGACGGGTGCCCGCCGGCTCTCCACCTCGCCCAGAGCCTGGTCGATCTCCGCGAGCTTCGCGTCGCGGGCGGCGGTCGTGTCGGCGATCTGGGCGTCGGTGTCGGAGAGCTGGGCGGTGAGGGCGTCGAGCGTGTTCTGAGCCTCCTCGAGCCGCTCCATGACCTCGATCTCGTCGTCCTCCAGCGCCGTGATCCGACGCTCGAGCGAGACCATCTCCTGCTGCATCCGCTGGATGTCCTTCGGGTTGCTCACCAGCCCCTGGTCGATCCGCTGCTGGTCGCGCTGACGGCGGGCCTTGACCTGTTCGACGTCGCCGTCGACCTTGGCCTGCTCTGCGGTCAGGTCGTCGACGGTGATCCGGGCGTCCTGTGCCTGACCTTCTATCCGCGACCGGCCCTCGGCAAGCTCGGCCAGCCGAGCGATCTCCGGCAGCGACCGGCGCTGGTGGCGCAGTTGGTCGGCGCGTGAGTCCAGGTCCTGCAGGTCCAGCAGCCTCACCTGGGCGGACGGGTCGGCCTTCACTCGCGCTCCTCTGCTGGATCCGGGATATGTCGGGGCTCTGTCATCGGCGGGGTCATCGGGGTCATCTGCGGGTCACCTGCGGGCCTGCCACACGTCGGTACAGATCGTGCTCACCCGGACCTCCACCGTAGCGCCCAGGTCGCTCCGGAGCCGATCGGCCAGCTCGGGGAGCCAGGTCCATTCCGCGGCCCAGTGGCTGATGTCGAGCAGGGAGGGCCCGCCCCGCTCCAGGAACTCGCCGGCGACGTGGTGCCGCAGGTCACTGGTGACGTACACGTCGGCGCCGCTGGCAGCGGCCTCGGCGAGCAGGAAGTCGCCCGCACCGCCCACGACTGCCACCCGGTGTACGACGCGGTCGGGGTCGCCGCCCACCAGGACCCCGCGGGCGGTGGGCGGAAGCGCCTTCGCCACCAGCCCGGCGTACTCACCGAGAGTGGTCTCGTCGACGTCGCCGACCCGGCCTGCGCCGCTGTGGGCGGTGCCGGGGTCGGCGAGCTCGGTCACGTCGAAGGCGACCTCCTCGTACGAGTGCGCCGCGAGCATCGCGCGGAGCACGCTCGCGCGGCGCGACCTCGGTACGACGGCCTCGATCCTGACCTCGTCGGTGACCTCCAGCTCGCCGACCCGGCCGATGGTCGGGTTCGCGCCGTCAAGGGGGCGGAACCGCCCCTCGCCGGCCACCACGAAGGAGCAACTGTCGTAGGCGCCGATCTGCCCTGCGCCGGCCGCCGCGATCGCGGTTCGGATCGCGTCCGCGTCGCCAGGTGGGGCGAAGACCACGAGCTTGTCGAGAGGCGGACCACCGGGCACGACCGGGCGTACGTCGCGGAGGCCGAGGGCCTGCGCCAAGGCGTCTGACACCCCCGGGAAGCCGTGATCCGCATTGGTGTGCGCGGTGAGCAGTCCGCACCCCGATCGGGTCAGCGTGGCCAGGGTGCGACCCTTGGGCGTGGTCTCGGCGACGCCGTGCACGCCGCGCAGGAACAGCGGGTGATGGGTGAGCAGCAGATCGGCGTCCCGGTCGGCGGCTTCACGAGCGACCGGGAGGACCGGGTCGACCGCGAGGAGGATCCGTCGTACCTCCGCGTCGGGATCGCCGGACGCGAGTCCCACGGCGTCCCAGTCGTCGGCGGACTCGGGCGGATACCAGCCGTGGACCAGGTCCACCACCTCACCCACCGTCGGCACGCCCCGACCCTATCCACCCCGTCCCCGGGTCGTCCGCCCCTCGTCGGGCACTAGCCCGGTCTCAGGCGGACGACCCGGAAAGGCGGTGGTCTCGCAAGCGCTTCAGTTGACCTGGCGCTCGCGGCCCTCCCAGTACGGCGCGCGGAGCTTGAACTTCTGCAGCTTGCCGGTGGCGGTGCGTGCCAGTACGTCGCGGAACTCCACCGAGGTCGGGGCCTTGAAGCGGGCGACCCTGCCCTTCACGTAGTCGATCAGCTCCTGTTCGGTGAGCTCCGACCCGTCGGCCTTGACGACCAGCGCCTTGATGGTCTCGCCCCACTTCTCGTCGGGTACGCCGATCACGGCGACCTCGGCGACGTCGGGGTGGCTGAAGATCGCGTCCTCCACCTCGATGCTCGAGACGTTCTCGCCGCCGGTGATGATCACGTCCTTCTTGCGGTCCTGGATCGTCAGGTAGCCATCGGCGTCGACGAAGCCGCCGTCGCCAGTGTGGAACCAGCCGTCGGCGAGAGCCTTCTCCGACTCCTCGGGCTGCTGCCAGTAGCCGTCCAGACAGACGTTCGACCGCGCCAGGACCTCGCCCTCGTCGTCCACACTGATCGTGACCCCGATCGCCGGCGTTCCCGCGCGGACCAGCTTGGCCGCCCGCTCCTCCGGCTCGAGGGCGTCCCACTCGGAGCGGCCGCGGTTGACCGTGAGCAGCGGCGAGGTCTCGGTGAGCCCGTAGATCTGGATGAACTCCCAGCCCAGCTCTGCCTCGACCCGCGCCACGGTCTTCGACGGCGGCGGGGCACCGGCCACGATGATCCGGGTGCGGTCACGGCCGGGGATCTCGCCCTCCCAGTGGGGAGCCGCGTCGAGCACCGCGGCGACGACCGCAGGCGCCGCGCACATGACGGTGACGCCGTACTTCTCGACCCGGCGCAGGATCTCGGTGCCGTCGACCTTCCGCAGCGCCACCTGCGGAACGCCACACCCGGTCATCGCGAACGGCATCCCCCATCCGTTGGCATGGAACATCGGCAGCGTGTGCAGGTAGACGTCGCGGTCGGTCACCCCCGCGTGCAACGCGAAGGTGACGGCGTTCGTCCAGATGTTGCGGTGGGTGATCTGGACGCCCTTGGGCCGGGCAGTCGTGCCGGAGGTGTAGTTGATGGTGGCGGTGGCGTTCTCCTCCGTCTCCCACGCCCGGGGCTCCACCCCCTCCAGATACAGGTCGTCGTCCTGCCCGAGCACGAAGACGTGCTCGGCCTCGAGGCCTGCCAACGACTCCTCGAGCTCCGGGTCGATGTAGACGACCCGCGAGCCGGAGTGCCGGACGATGTACTGCACCTCGTCGAGGGAGAGCCGGAAGTTCACCGGCACGAGCACACGCCCGAAGCCGCAGATCCCGAAGAACGCCGTGAACAGGCGGGCGCTGTTCTGCGAGACGAAGGCGACCCGGTCGCCCACGTCGAGCCCGAGCTGGTCGTGCCGGGCCGCCATCGCCCGGGCCAGCTCGTGCACCCGCCGGTAGGTCACATCACCCAGCGAGGGTGCGGGCTGGTCCGGCTCGTCCGCGATGCCGATGCGGTCGGCGTACACCGCGGTCGCGCGGTCTAGGAAGTCGTTGACGCTGAACGGGACGATCATGCGAGGGAATCTAGCGCCCGCGACGTGAGGGGAGGGGTGGCCCGAAGATGCGACTCCGGCTGCGAGAGGTTAGCCTTACCTAAGTCATCTTGCTCGGGGCTCGATCGGAAGGACTCACACCGTGGGCATCGGCCAGACCCTCCTGCTCGGCTTCATCGCCGGCGTCACCATCCTGATCGGCATGCCGCTCGGCCGCATGCACCGACCGAGCGAGGGACTGCGGGTCACTCTGAACGCGCTCGCGGTCGGGGTGCTGATCTTCCTGGTCTGGGACGTGCTCTCGGCGGCCTGGGAGCCGATCGATGCGGGCCTGGCCGCGCATCACGAGACCGGCACCGGGCTCGGCTCCACCGTCGGGTACGGCGTGCTGTTCGCGCTGGGCCTGGCCGTCGGCCTGCTGGGCCTGTGGCAGTACGAGGCCTGGATGGGCCGGCGCGTCCGGCGGGCCCGCCAGTCGATCGGCCCGGGCGCCATGGCCAGCCAGGAACTCAGTCCGAGGGGCATCAGCGGCTGGTCCTCGGCCCGGCAACTGGCACTCCTGATCGCGGTCGGGATCGGGCTTCACAACTTCGCCGAGGGACTCGCGATCGGCCAGGCCGCCGCCGGCGACGAGCTCGCACTGGCCACTCTGCTGGTGATCGGGTTCGCCCTGCACAACGCGACCGAGGGCTTCGGCATCGTCGCCCCGTTGGCCGCCGACACCGAGCAGCATCCCGATGCCCGGCCCTCGTGGGGGTTCCTCCTGCTGCTCGCGGCGATCGGCGGTGGCCCGACGTTCGTCGGGACCGCGGTCGGGCACTCCTTCACCAGCGAGCCGCTGTCGGTGATCTTCCTGACGCTGGCCGCGGGCTCGATCCTCTACGTGGTCATCCAGCTCCTGGCCATCGCCGGTCGCAGCAGTCGCAAGGAGCTGATCTACGTCGGCGTCCTGGTCGGTCTGCTGGCCGGCTTCCTCACCGACGCGATCGTCACCGCCGCAGGCGTCTGACCGCGGTGGGCGCAAAGGGACTCGAACCCCTGACATCCTCCTTGTAAGGGAGGCGCTCTACCAGCTGAGCTATGCGCCCTCAGCCCTGCCACGGGAGCGGCCGAGCGCGGCACAAACTACCGGAGCCGCTCGTCCTCCGCCGAATGAGCGACGTCCGCGAGACCGAGCGCATCGAGCGCGGCCCGCACGACCCTGTCCGGCGGACCGTCGCCGTCGAGGGTCACCCCGGGCTCGTCAGGCGAGAGCGGCTCGAGTGTCGCGAGCTGGCTGGCGAGCAGCGACGACGGCATGTAGTGACCCTGGCGGCTCCCGAGCCGCTCGGCGAGCACGGCAGGGTCGTTGACGACGTGGCAGAACCTCACGCCCGGCCGACCCGCCCGGAGCAGCTCGCGGTAGGAGCGTCGGAGCGCCGAGCAGGTGACAACGGCGCTCTCCCCCGCCGCACGGCGTACGTCGAGCCAACGACCGATCGCCTCCAGCCACGGCCCGCGGTCGTCGTCCGTCAAGGGCGTCCCGCGAGCCATCTGCTCGATGTTGGCCGGCGGATGCAGGCTGTCCCCCTCCAGGAAGTCCCAGCCGAGGACGTCGGCGAGCGAGGTGGCGAGGGTCGTCTTCCCGCTCCCGGCCACGCCCATGACGATCACGAAGAGGGGTTCGCGCACTCGGCGAAACCTACCCTCTGACCAGGGAGAGAAATGAGTCGAGCCGCTGGCGTCTCGGGTCACCAGCGGCTCAACGTGGAGAACAGTACCGATCGGGCGCCCGAAGTCCAACACCCTCACCAGGGAATGGACCGAAATGGTCCGTCTGGTCTAGTCCATCTGGTGCAGGTGGGCTAGGTGCTCCCCGAGGTCCCGCGCCTCGCCGAGCGCGTTGTGCACCGACCACCGCACGATCCCGGCCCTGTCGATCACGAACGACGAACGCCGGGCCACCCCGAGCTCCGTGTCGAACACGCCGTACGCCGTCGCCACGGAGCCGTGCGGCCAGAAGTCACTGAGCAGCGGGAAGTTCAAGCCGTCGGTGTCGGCGAACACCCGCAGTGAGTACGTCGGATCGGTCGAGATCCCGAGCACCTCCGAGTCGAAGGTGAGGAACTCGTCGAGCCGGTCACGGATCCCCGACATCTCGCTGGTGCAGACGTTGGAGAACGCCCAGGGGAAGAAGACCAGCGCGACGGACTTCTGCCCCGCGAAGGACGCCAGCGTCACCTCCTGGCCGAACTGGTCGCGCAGGCGGAAGTCGGGCGCAGGGGAACCCACCGCCGGCCCGGGCGGAGGCAGGTCAGTCCCGTTCAGCGAGGTCACGTTTCAGAATCTTGCCAGTCGCGTTGCGAGGGAGCTCATCCAGGAACACGATCTCGCGCGGAACCTTGTACCGGGCGAGGTTCTGGCGGACCCAGTCCTTGAGCTCGTCCTGGCTGGGACGGGCGGAGCCGACGACCACGTACACCCTGAGCCGCTTGCCGAACTCGTCGTCGTCGACGCCGACCGCGGCCACCTCGACCACCCCCTCGTGGCGGGCGAGGCAGTCCTCGACCTCCTGGGGGAAGACGTTCTCCCCGCCGGAGACGATCATCTCGTCGTCCCGGCCCTCGACGTAGAGCCGGCCGTTCGAGTCGAAGCGGCCGACGTCGCCGGACGACATCAGGCCGTCGACGACCTCCTTGGCCTCTCCGCCTCCGGTGTAGCCCTCGAACAACATGCCGTTGCCGACGAAGATCCGCCCGGACTCCCCTGTGGGCCGCTCGTTGCCCTCCTCGTCGAGGATCTTCACCACCGTCGCCCAGGGCGGCTTGCCGGCCGAGGTCGGGGCCTCGCGCAGGTCGCGGGGCGTGGCGATCGACGCGTACGCGACCTCGGTGGAGCCGTAGATGTTGTAGAGGTTGTCGCCGAAGGCGTCCATCCACTCCAGCGCCAGGTCGCCCGGCAGCGCCGACCCCGAGGCGGCCGTCACCTCGAGCGTCGGCATCGGGTATCGGCGCCGGGTCTCGGGGGGAAGGGCCAGGATCCGCTGCAGCATCACCGGGATCACCACCAGCGACTCGCACCGCTCGTCCGTCACGGTCCGCAGGCAGGTCTCGGGGTCGAACCTCCTGCGGAGTACGACGGTGGAGCCGAGCAGCATCGACAGGGCGAGGTGGGCGAACCCCCAGGTGTGGAACAGCGGGGCCGCGATGTGGGTACGCCAGCCGTAGCGCAGCGGCATACGCGACATGAGGGAGACCGCGGCGCCCACGCCGGCCTCGCTGCGCGGCGCGCCCTTGGGGGTGCCGGTCGTGCCAGAGGTGAGGATCACGATCCGGGCGTGGTGCTCGGGCGCCTCCAGGTCGGAGTCGTCGTACGCCGCGACCAGCGCCTCGACCGACTCGCCCCCCTCCTCGACCGAGTCCTCGTCGTCGACCCAGGCGATGAGCCGGGTGTCGACCTCGGCCCCGGCGAGCAGACCGGTGAACTCCTGGTCGTGGATGACCGCCCGCGGCCCCTCGCGCTCGAGCACCCCGACGAGCTGTGGCCCCGCGAACGCGGTGTTGAGCAGCAGGATGTCGGCGCCGACCTTGGCGGTGGCCACCATCGCGTCGACGAAGCCCCGGTGGTTGCGGCACATCACCGCGACGCTGTCCCCCTCGGCGACGCCCCGGTCGGCGAGGGCGCGTGCCAGCGCGTTGGACCGACGGTGTATCTCGCCGAACGTCAGGTCCCCGAGCTCGTCGACCAGCCCGACCCGGTCCGGTTCGCGCAGGGCCATGGCAGCGAACCCGCCTGCCGGGCCGGTGCCCCACTCCTTGAGCGTCCTGCCGATCCGGGCCAGGGTCGCCGGTGCGACGGGGCGGATGACCCCGGAGCCGCCCAGCACCCAGAGGGGCGTCCCGGTCGCCGCGGCGATGCCGTAGGCCCGGGTCAGGGCCCGGCCCACGACCGCGTGGGACCCGATCGTCGAGAGCCTCACGAAGGCGTCTTCGGGGTGACGAGCCGGGTGGCCGCCCAGTCCTTGCTGACGGCAGCGGTCGTGGTCAGGGCGAGGCCCGCGATCGCAGCGGCCTCCGTGATGTCCGCGGGCTCGACGGCGTTGGCACGGCCGACCTTCGGGGTGAGCAGCCAGATCACCCCACCACCCACCAGGTCGGTCAGCGAGTCGACCAGGCCGTCGACCAGGTCGCCGTCCTCGTCCCGCCACCACAGGACCACGGCGTCGACGACGTTCCCGTAGTCGCCGTCGACCATGTCGGAGTCGATCACGTCCTCGATCGCGATCCGCAGGGCGTCGTCGGTGTCGGAGTCCCAACCCAGCTCCTGGACGACCATGCCCTTGCTGAAGCCGAGCCGCGCAGCGGGACCGGCGGGTGCATCGGTGGGGGTGGAACCGCCACCAGCGGTCGCGCTCAACGATCTCCTCCAGACGGTCGTGGCCGGGTGAGGCTGCCTGTCCCGGCTCGGTGGGCAGTAGTCCACCGGACTCCGTGCCGGTGCGCAAGACGTGGCCACCCCCCGGGACCGTTCGGACCTACTCGCGGGTAGCCCAGCCGTCGATTTCACGTGCTCACGTTGCGTGACACGATGAGCAGGTGAGTGAGACCTCCGCCGCATCCGCGGCCACCTCCGACACCTCCGCTGCGCCCTCGGTGGCACCCCCGACCCGCGCCGTGATCCACGAGGGCCTGTCCACCCAGCTCCCGGACATCGATCCCGAGGAGACCCGGGAGTGGGTGGAGTCGTTCGACGACCTGACCGAGGCGCACGGCCGCGAGCGCGCGCGCTACATCATGCTGCGCCTGCTCGAACGCGCCCGGGAGAAGCAGGTCGGGGTCCCCGCCCTCCGGAGCACCGACTTCATCAACACCATCCCGCCCGAGCGTGAGCCGTGGTTCCCCGGCGACGAGCAGATGGAGAAGAAGATCCGCCGGCTGATCCGCTGGAACGCCGCGGTGATGGTGTCGTCGGCCAACCGCAAGGGTCTCGAGGTCGGCGGCCACATCGCGACGTACGCCTCGGCGGCCAGCCTGTACGAGGTCGGCTACAACCACTTCTTCCGTGGCAAGGACCACCCCGGCGGCGGCGACCAGTTGTACATCCAGGGGCACGCCTCCCCCGGCATCTACGCACGTGCCTACCTGATGAAGCGGCTCACCGCCGAGCATCTCGCCCGCTTCCGCCAGGAGGTGCAGCACGGTCCGGGCGCCGGCCTCTCGTCGTACCCCCACCCGCGGCTGATGCCGGACTTCTGGGAGTTCCCGACCGTGTCGATGGGCCTCGCCGCGATCAACTCGGTCTACCAGGCGCGGTTCAACCGCTACCTGCACAACCGCGGGATCAAGGACACCAGCCAGCAGCACGTGTGGGCGTTCCTGGGGGACGGCGAGATGGGTGAGCCCGAGTCGCTCGGCTCGATCGGCCTCGCCGCCCGAGAGGAGCTCGACAACCTCACGTTCGTCATCAACTGCAACCTGCAGCAGCTCGACGGCCCGGTGCGCGGCGACGGCAAGATCATCCAGGAGCTCGAGTCCTACTTCCGGGGCGCCGGGTGGAACGTGATCAAGGTGGTCTGGGGGCGCGAGTGGGACGCCCTGCTCGCCCAGGACGTCGACGGCGTGCTGGTGAACCAGATGAACAACACCCCGGACGGCCAGTTCCAGACCTACTCGGTCGAGTCGGGCGCCTACATCCGCGAGCACTTCTTCGGCGGCGACGCCCGGCTGCGCAAGATGGTCGAGAACATGAGCGACCGCGACATCGAGATGCTGCCGCGCGGCGGTCACGACTACCGCAAGGTCTACGCCGCCTTCGACGCTGCCTCGAAGCACGTCGGGCAGCCGACGGTGATCCTGGCCCACACGATCAAGGGCTGGACGATCGAGGCGCTCCAGGGCCGCAACGCCACCCACCAGATGAAGAAGCTGAACGCCGCCACCCTCAAGGCGTTCCGCGACCGGCTCGAGCTTCCGATCTCCGACGGCGAGATCGACGAGCACTACGAGTTCGACGGCTCCGCGCCGTTCTACCACCCGGGCGAGGACTCGGCGGAGCTCGCCTACCTCCGCGACCGTCGCCGGGAGCTCGGCGGCGGCGTCCCGATGCGACGCGTCAACCCGCGCAGGCTCACCCTGCCCGGCGAGTCGATGTACGACGAGCTGAAGGCCGGGTCGGGCAAGCAGAAGATCGCCACGACCATGGCCTTCGTCCGGCTGCTCAAGGACCTGATGAAGGACCCCGAGGTCGGGCCGCGGATCGTCCCGATCGCACCCGACGAGTACCGCACGTTCGGCATGGACTCGATGTTCAGCTCGGCGAAGATCTACAACCCCGCCGGCCAGCTCTACGAGTCGGTCGACCGGAGGCTGCTCCTGGCGTGGAAGGAGTCGCCGCAGGGCCAGATGCTGCACGAGGGCATCTCGGAGGCCGGCTGCGTCGCGTCCGCCACCGCCGCCGGCTCGTCGTACGCCACGCACGGCGAGCCGATGATCCCGGTCTTCATCTTCTACTCGATGTTCGGCTTCCAGCGGACCGGCGACGCGATCTGGGCGATGTCCGACCAGCTCGCTCGCGGCTTCCTGATCGGGGCCACCGCCGGGCGCACGACGTTGACCGGCGAAGGCCTCCAGCACGCCGACGGGCACTCGCCGCTGCTCGCGCTGACCAACCCGGCGGTCGTGCATTACGACCCGGCGTACGCCTACGAGATCGCGCACATCGTGCGCAACGGCCTCGACCGGATGTACGGCTCGACCGAGGAGCACCCGCACGGCGAGGACATCATCTACTACCTCACCGTCTACAACGAGCCGATCTCCCAGCCCATGGAGCCGGAAGGGCTGGACGTCGATGGGCTCCTGCGTGGGCTGTACCACCTCGCCGGGCCGATCGACGGTGGCCCCGAAGACGCACCACGGGTGCAGCTGTTCGCCAGCGGTGTCGCACTGCCGTGGATCCACAAGGCGCAGCAGCTGCTGAAGGACGACTGGGGCGTGGCGGCAGACCTGTGGTCGGTCACGTCGTGGAACGAGCTCTCCCGTGAGGCGCTCGCGACCGAGGAGTGGAACTTCATGCACCCGCTGGAGGAGCCCCGCACGCCGTACCTCTCCGAGAAGCTCCGCGGGGCAGCGGGTCCCGTGGTCGCGGTCAGCGACTACATGCGCGCCGTGCCGGAGACGATCTCGCGGTGGGTGCCGCAGCGCTTCCACACGCTCGGCGCCGACGGCTACGGCTTCGCCGACACCCGGCCCGCGGCTCGGCGGTACTTCAAGATCGACGCCGAGTCGGTGGTCTGCCAGGCGCTGGCGGCGCTCGCCGAGGAGGGCAAGATCGCTCGCGACACCGTGCAGAAGGCGCTCGACCACTACCGGATCGACGACCCGACCGCGGTCGCCGGCGTCAAGCAGGAAGGCGGCGACGCCTGACCCAGCACGGTCAGCGGAGCGCGCCGTACGCCCGGGTCGGCGTCAGCCGGACGACGACCCGGCGGTCGGCCACCATCGACCGCCGGTAGTCGTCCCAGTCCGGATGCTCACCGCTGATCGACCGGTAGAGCTCGACCAGCTCCTCCACCGCCGCGTCGTGGGGATCTGTCGCGACGTCGGAGAGCGACGCGTCGCCCTCCAGCACGGCGTACGACCAGAAGCTCTCGCCGTCGACCTTCAGCGCCGCCCAGGGCTGGCGCCGCAGGTTGTGGTACTTGGCTCGGTCGGCGGTGGTGCTCACCCGGATCACGCCGTCGTCCCCGACGGCGTGCAGGACGTTGGAGATCTGGGGCCTCCCGCCGCGCCGCAGCGTGGTCAGGACGGACTGGTGGGTCGCGCGGGCCGCGGCCAGCGCATCGGCGAGTTCCATGCCGGGAGAAGGTCGGTCGATCGCCGATGATTCCTCGGTCCGTGCTCAGACCGCCTCGGCGGGCGCCACGGCAGGACCCTGCTGGAGAAGGCGACGCCAGCGGGCACGGGAGTACGACGCGGGGCTGGTGCTGCGGATGAAGTCGTGGAGGATCTTCACGAAACGCTCGGGGTGGTCCTTGTGCGGGAAGTGACCGGAGTTCGGGACCACCTCGATCCGCGCCGCGGGCGCGAGCTCCGCCGCCCGGGCCGCATGGCTGACCGGGATGACCCGATCCTGCTCCCCCCAGACCACGCACATCGGCATCGCCTCGGTGAGGTAGGCGCGATCCGCCATGGAGACGATCTGGCCCTGCCAGTCGACGACCGCCCGCACCACATGCCGGATCGCGGCACGGGAGGCCGGATCCCCCAAGGTCTCGTAGACCGCGGCGACCTCGTCGAGGTCGCGGAACTCCTTGATCCCGGTCCGGGACAAGGCCCTGAGCCCGCCGGTCGCGACGTGGCGCACACCGGGCAGGCTGAGGGCGCCCATCACCTGGTGGAAGCCGATGGTCGTGATCGCGCGGATCGCGAGCGACACCTCCGGCCCAAGCCCTCCTGAGCCGACCAACACGAGCCGCTCGGTGCGCTCCGGGAACTGGTAGGCGAACTGCATCGCGACGCCGCCCCCGAAGCTGTGGCCGACGACCGTCACCTTGTCGATCCCGAGCAGCGTGAGCAGGTCCCGCATCCCGTTGGCATAGGCCCCCGTGCTGTAGTCGGCCCGTGGCTTGTCGGACTCACCGTGGCCGAGGAGGTCGGGCGCGATCACCGTGTAACGGGAGGCCAACTGGTCGAGCACGGGCAGCCAGGTCTGATGGCTGCAGCCGAGACCGTGGAGCAGCAGCAGGGCGGGACCGCTCCCCTCCTTCACGTACGCCCGCCGGTGGCCGTGGATCGTCACGTGGTGCACGGGGTGCTCGCGCATCAGCGTTCGGCCTCCTGGGCGCAGGCGGTTCAGGTCGTGCGAGATTCAACCAGAGGAAGCCACATGTGGATAGGCCGAAACCCCATGTTTCATGGGCTTTGTGGGCACAGCCCACACGCGCACCCGCCCCCGGGCGGATGCGCGTGTGGGGAACGGGGCGCGGCTCAGCGGCCGTCCGAGCGCGGGCGCCTCAGGGTGAAGGTCTCGAACGGCTCGACCTGGCCGTAGGGACCGGTCACGTCGTAGTAGGTGACCGTGATCGACGTGGTCCCGCCGCGGCGGTCCCCAGGGTCCACAGCGAACCCAGCAAAGCCGTACGAGCGGGCGGCGTTGCGCACGGCGGACCAGGGCGCGTCCTCGTGGACATAGACCGGTGCCCGTTTCCCGGTCGTGGGATCCGGGGCCGTCACCGAGACGATCACCCGGCACGCCGGCGGGTCGAAGAAGAGCTGGTTGGAGGGTGCCGAGGTGCCCCCGCCTCCGATCACCATGTGCACCGTGCCCTGGGTGGTGTCGACGGTGTCGGTCTGGGTCGAGACCGGGATTGGGGTGAGGGTCTGGTTCGCCTGCTGCCCCCGGATCGGGTGTGACCGCTCGTAGTGGTGCTCGTGTCCGCACACGACCAGGTCCACGCCGTACTGGTCGAAGAGCGGGACCCATTCCTGGCGGATTCCCAGGTCGGCGCCGTTGAACTGGTCGGCAGTGCTGATCACCACCTGGTGCATGCACACCACGATCCAGTCGATGTCCCGGTCGCCGCGGCTCGCCCGGAGCTCCTCCGCCAGCCACGCCTTCTGTGCACCGTTCGAGTAGCCGCGGACGTAGCTGTTCCCGCCGTCCTGGTAGCAGACGTCGTCGTTGTTGAGGCTGATGAAGCGGACGGAGCCGACGGTGAAGGCGTACCAGAGCCCCCGCGTGTCGTCGTTCTGCCCATCCTGGGGCGGGAGGTCGAAGTAGGTCTGGTACGCGCCGTAGCCGAAGAGGCCGTTGCCCAGCTCGTTCTCGTGGTTGCCGGCGGCCGGCATCCACGGGCGGTTGCGGGCGCTGCGGGTGTTGTTGTTCCAGAAGTCAGACCACGTGCGCACCCGGTCGTCAGCGAGGTTGGCGTAGCACAGGTCGCCGTTGAAGAGGTGCAGCAGGGGCGCGAGCCGTTCGACCCCCGCCGTGGTGTCCCCCGCGGAGGGCGAGCCGAGGTTGTCGTTGACGTAGGGCGGGTTCGGGAGCGTGACCCCGGGCGGAGGCACGAAGCGCTTGCCGACCGTCGGCGTCCCCTGGTCGCCGAAGCTGGTGAACGTGAATGCGGCGCGTCCGACCGGTGCGGTGCGGAACGACCCGAACTGCGGCTGTGCACCGTCGTGGATCGCGAGGTAGACGTACTCGGTGTCGGCACGGAGACCCGAGATGCGCGCGTGGTAGGCGCTGACCACCTGTCCCGACTTCGCGTCGGTGTAGGTGCGCGTGTCGGCCTCGACCGACCGTTCGAACTCGTGGCCGTTGCGGGCGAGGTACACGCGGGGCTGGGAAACGCTCTGCGTGGCGTGCCAGGACACCGTGACCTGAGTGGCCGCGTCCGCACCGAACTGTGTGTGGAGCCCTGCGACCGGAGGCACGTCCGGATCGCCCCCCGGTCCGCCGGCATCGGGCGCTCGGCTCACCGCCTGGGCCGGTGCGGCGGTGCTCTCCAGGGCGACGGCGGCGACGCCGATGCCGGCGGCGGCAAGAAGACTGCGGCGGGACAGGTCCGAGAGGTTCGTGTGCTCCGAGGTCACGTCGGCAGTCTTGACGCGCCCCAGCCGGACCGGGCCAACGAACGGTGAACACTGCGCGAAACCGGGCAGGCGGGGACGTGCCCTGAAGACGACCGGGGCGCGACCGGAGCCGCGATCCACGCGGACTCACCCACTAGGGTTCGAGTCGTGAGCGTGCGCGTCGTACCCACGCCTCCGGACGACGGAGGCTCGCGCGAGCGGGCGGCCGAGGCGCTGCGCCGGTCCACCGGGGCGCTGAGCTCGGCCGCGATCGCCCGGATGCTCACGGACGTGCCCTGGTTCGCCGAGCTCTCGGCGGAGAGCCGGTCCTGGATCGGCCAGATCCTGCAGGCCGGCATCCAGGGATTCGTGGACTGGTTCCGGCTGGACGACGACGAGGCCTCCCCCGTCGACACGGCGGCCGCGGTGTTCGGCGCCGCGCCGCGCAGCATGACCGGCATCATCACGCTGGGCCAGACGGTCGACCTCGTCCGGCTGGGTATCGAGGTGGTCGAGTCCCACGTCGACGACATCGTCGAACCCGCCGACGCGCCCGCGGTCCACGCTGCGGTCCTGCGCTACGCCCGTGAGGTCGCCTTCGCCACGGCTGAGGTGTACGCCCGCGCGGCCGAGGCGCGGGGCGCGTGGGACGCCCGTCTCGAGGCCCTCGTGGTCGATTCGGTGCTCCGCGCGGAGGCCGACGAAGCGGTCGCCTCCCGCGCCAGTGCGCTCGGCTGGGCCCAGCGCGAAGGCGTCACGGTCGTGCTCGGGCCGGTGCCCCAGCCGCGCACCGAGGACCTCTTCGAGCAGGTACGCCGGGTGGCTCGGGGCGCGGGCATGGATGCGTTGTGCGCCACTCAGGGCGACCGGCTGGTGGTGATCCTGGGTGGCGTCGACGACCCCGACGAGGCGGCGCACGCCGTCGTCCGCTTCTTCGGGGACGGCCCGGTGGTCACCGGTCCGCGGACCGACGACCTCGCCTCGGCCCACGTGTCGGCCCGGGCCGCGATCTCCGGGCTACGGGCCGCCGTGGGCTGGCCGGACGCCCCTCGCCCGGTCGCCAGCGACGACCTGCTGCCCGAGCGGGTCCTGGCCGGCGACGGGCATGCCCGCCGCCACCTGGTCGACGAGGTGTTCGTGCCCTTGCGACAGGCGAGCCAGGGCCGCGGCGGCACGTTGATCGAGACCCTGACGGCGTACTTCGAGCACGGTCAGTCGCTCGAGGCGACGGCTCGGGCGCTGTTCGTCCATCCGAACACGGTGCGGTACCGGCTTCGCCAGGTCGCGGACCTCACCGGACTGTCGGCCACCGCCCCGCGAGAGGCGCTCACCCTGCAGCTCACCCTCGTGCTGGGGCGCCAGGCGCATCGGCCGGACGACGTCGAACCCGGCACGTGAGCCACCCGAACTGAGCATGTGGCGTCCGACCTGTGGCCCCACCGACCGCTGACGCCTTCCGGGCGGCACTGGCTGAGGCGGTCCCTCCCCGGCCCGTCCTCGGGTGGTTGAGGAGGTCCCTCCCGGACTGTCCTCCGGTGGTTGAGGAGGCCGCCTTCCGGTGGTTGAGGAGGTCGCTCTGCGACCGTCTCGAAACCACCCGCCCACGTCCGGGCCGCGAGCCCGTTTGTAGGAACCCTACAAACATCGGTCGGTGAGTTTCGTGCGTGCCGGAGGGGCGGGCCGACCACCGGAGCCGGAAGGCTTGGGTCGTGCTCGTCATCGTCGCTCCCGGTCAGGGAGCCCAGACCCCCGGCTTCCTCTCCCCCTGGCTCGAGGACCCGACGTTCGCCTCCCGGTTCGAGTGGCTGTCCACGGTGGCCGGCCTCGACCTGGCCCACTACGGCACCGAGGCGGACGCCGAGACCATCCGCGACACCCAGATCGCCCAGCCCCTGCTGGTCGCCACCGGGCTGATCGCGGCACTCGAGCTGTTCCCGCACCCGGCCGACGCGTTCAGCCAGATCGGCGCGGTCGCCGGACACAGCGTCGGTGAGATCGCGGCCGCGGCAGGTGCCCGCGCGATCACCGCCGAGCAGGCCATGGTGCTGGTCCGCGAGCGCGGCAAGGCGATGGCCGAGGCCGCCGCGAAGACCGCCACCGGCATGACCGCGGTCCTCGGCGGCGACCGCGGCGAGGTCGTCGCCGCCCTCGAGAAGCAGGGCCTCGTCCCGGCGAACAACAACGGGCCCGGCCAGGTCGTCGCTGCGGGCACCATGGAGCAGCTGCAGGCACTGACGGACAACCCGCCCGCCAAGGCCCGGCTGGTCCCCCTCAGTGTCGCCGGCGCGTTCCACACCGAGCACATGGCGCCCGCCGTCGGTCACCTGGCGAAGCTGGCGCGGTCGGTCTCGACGCACGACCCGCGTACGCCGTGGATCTCCAACCGCGACGGGCAGGTGGTGCACGACGGACGCGAGGTGGTGAAACGGATCGTCGGCCAGATCGCCCAGCCCGTGCGCTGGGACCTCTGTATGGAGACCATGTCCGACCTCGGGGTGACCGGCCTGCTGGAGATGCCGCCCGCCGGCACGTTGACCGGGATCGCCAAGCGTGCCCTGCCTGGGGTCGAGTCGTTCGCCCTGAAGACGCCGGACCAGCTCGACGACGCCCGGGCGTTCTGTGCCAAGCACGGCGAGGCGTCGGTCATCGACACCACGCCGACCTGGCTGATGGTCGTTGCCCCCGCCAAGGGCACCTTCCACCGCTCCGAGCAGGCCGGCGACGCCAGCGTGCTCGAGCCAGGCGCCGCGCTCGGTGACATCGCCAGCCTGCGCGACCGCACCGAGGTCCGGGCGCCCCACGGAGGCCAGGTCGTCGAGTGGCTGGTCGAGGACGGCGACCTGGTGTCGCCCGGTCAGCCCCTGGTCCGACTGCACCCGGTAGGAGCCGCCTGATGGCCACGATCTCGACCGAGCAGGGTGCGCCGTACTCCGCGATCCTCGGGATCGGCGGCTACCGGCCCTCCCGCGTGATCCCCAACGCCCACATCGTCGACGCGATCGACTCCAGCGACGAGTGGATCCAGCAGCGCTCGGGCATCAAGCAGCGCCGGTTCGCCACCGCGGAGGAGACCGTCCAGGTGATGTCGGTCGGCGCGGCGCGGAAGGCGCTCGACCGCTCGGGGATCGCCCCCGAGCAGATCGACTGCGTGATCGTCGCGACCGTCACCCACCTGCTCCAGACACCGGCGATCGCCACCGCCATCGCCTACGAGCTCGGCACCGACCAGGCCGCGGCGTTCGACATCTCGGCGGCCTGTGCCGGCTTCTGCCACGGCCTCGCTCTCGCCGACCAGATGATCCGCGGCGGCGCAGCCCGCTACGTGCTGGTGATCGGCGTCGAGCGGCTCTCGGACCTCACCGACCTGACCGATCGCGGTACGGCGTTCATCTTCGCCGACGGCGCCGGCGCCGGAGTGGTCGGCCCGAGCGAGACCCCCGGCATCGGCCCGGTGGTGTGGGGCTCCGACGGCGAGCAGTTCGACCTGATCCGGCAGAAGGAGGACTGGCGAGACGCGCTGGCCGCCGACCACCCCGTCCTCCCCCACCTGACCATGCAGGGCAACCCGGTCTTCCGGTGGGCGTCGTACACGATGGCGAAGGTGGCCCACCAGGCCCTCGACAAGGCGGGCATCGCCCCCGACGACCTCGACGTCTTCGTGCCGCACCAGGCCAACATGCGCATCATCGATGCCATGGCCCGGGCCATGAAGCTCCCCGAGCGGGTGGCGATCGCCCGCGACATCGCCGAGCAGGGCAACACCTCGGCGGCCTCGATCCCCCTGGCCCTCGAACGCATGATCGAGGAGGGCCAGGCCAACAGCGGCGACATCGCGCTGCTGATCGCGTTCGGTGCCGGCCTGGCGTACGCCGCCCAGGTCATCACCGTGCCATAACCCGTGCCCCGTGCCGGCACGGCGCGGGGCACCGCAACCACCGATGGTGACAACAGAGAAGAGGAACCACAGCATGGCCACCACCGAAGAGATCCGCACCGACCTCGCCGAGATCGTCAACGAGGTCGCGGGTATCCCCGCCGAGGACGTCCAGCTGGACAAGTCGTTCGTCGACGACCTCGACGTCGACTCCCTGTCCATGGTCGAGGTCGTCGTGGCCGCCGAGGAGAAGTTCGGCGTGTCCATCCCCGACGACGAGGTGAAGAACCTGAAGACCGTGGGCGACGCCGTGTCGTTCATCGAGAACGCCCAGGGCTGATCCCCCGGGCGGACCGTCCCCCCACTCCCTCCACCCACGAGGAGTCACATTGTCTGCCAAGCGAGTCGTCGTCACCGGCCTGGGCACCACCAACCCGGTCGGCGGCGACGTAGTCACCACCTGGGAGGCCCTGGTCAAGGGCCAGTCCGGTGTCCGCCACCTGGACGACGACTGGGCCGAGAAGCTGCCCGTCAAGATCGCCGGTCGGGCGGCGGTCGAGCCGACCGAGGTGCTCGAGCGGGTCAAGGCCCGTCGTCTCGACCGCACCTCCCAGTTCGCGATGATCGCGGCGATGGAGGCGTGGGCGGACGCCGGCCTGGACGGAGCGGACGTGGACGGTGACCGGCTCGGGGTCGCGATGGCCTCGGGCATCGGCGGTGTGACGACGCTGCTCGGCAACTACGACGCTCTGCTCGAGAAGGGTCCCCGGCGGGTGTCACCGCTGGCGGTGCCGATGCTGATGCCCAACGCCCCGGCCGCGAACATCAGCCTGTACGTCGGCGCACGCGCCGGCGTGAACACGCCCGTGTCCGCCTGCGCCTCGGGCAACGAGGGCATCGCGCTCGCGCTCGACCAGATCCGGCTCGGCCGCGCCGACATCGTCCTGGCCGGCGGCACCGAGGCCGCGATCCACCCGCTGCCGATGGCGGCGTTCGCGAACATGATGGCTCTGTCGAAGAACCAGGGAGACCCGACCACCGTGTCGCGGCCGTGGGACACCGCGCGCGACGGGTTCGTGCTCGGCGAGGGCGCCGGCGTACTCGTGCTCGAGTCCGAGGAGCACGCCAAGGCGCGCGGGGCGAGGATCTACGCCGAGGTGCTCGGCGCCGGCATCACCGCCGACTCCCACGACATCGCCCAGCCGGACCCGGCTGGACGCGGTGGGGCCCGGGCGATCGTGCGCGCCCTGGAGGAGTCGGGCATCCAGGCCTCCGACGTCGCCCACATCAACGCCCACGCGACCTCCACGCCGCAGGGCGACATCGCGGAGGGACTGATGATCCACGCCACGCTCGGCGCCCACGCCGACGACGTGGTGGTGACCAGCACCAAGTCCATGACCGGCCACCTGCTCGGCGGCGCCGGGGCGCTCGAGGGGATCGCGACGGTGCTGGCCATCCACCACCGGGTCAGCCCGCCGACGATCAACCTCGACAACCTCGACCCGCAGGTCGAGCTCGACATCCCGACGTCAGCGCGCAACCTGCCGTCGGGTGACATCGCCGCTCTCAACAACTCGTTCGGCTTCGGCGGGGCCAACGTGGCCGTCGCCTTCGGGAGCTACTGATGCACCCCACGGAGTTCTGTGATCCCCCGCAACGCTTCACCCGACGCCGCTCCTCCGCCCACAACTCCGAGGGGACCCGCTGACATGACCGCCACCATGACCAAGCCTCCGCGCACAGAGGACCCGCGCTACCCGGTCCACCGGCTCAGCGCCCTGTTCGACGAGGGCACGCTCGAGCTGATCACCCCTGAGGACGACTGCGGGATGCTCGCCGCGGTCGGCCGCGTCAAGGGCCGGCGCGCTGTCGCGTTCTGCTCCGACGCCACCGTGATGGGCGGCGCCATGGGCGACCTCGGCTGCCGGGTCGTGGTCGACGCCTACCACCGGGCGATGATCGACGGGGTTCCGATCATCGGCCTGTGGCACTCCGGCGGCGCCCGGCTCGCCGAAGGTGTGCTCTCACTGCATGCGGTGGGCCGGATCTTCCAAGTGATGACCCAGGCATCCGGCAAGATCCCGCAGATCTCGGTCGTGCTCGGCCCGGCGGCCGGCGGCGCGGCGTACGGTCCGGCGCTGACCGACGTCGTGATCCTCGGACCGGACGGTCGCATCTTCGTCACCGGCCCGGACGTCGTGCGGTCGGTCACCGGCGAGGACGTCGACATGCTCCGCCTCGGTGGGCCGGAGCCCCACGGACGACGCTCCGGCGTCGTCCACATCCTCACCGAGAGCGAGCAGGAGGCTCTCGAGCGCGCCCGGATCGTCGCCTCGCTGCTGGGCAACCAGGGTGACCTCGACGTGAGCGCCGTCGAGGACCGCGACCTCTCGGAGATGCTGCCGGAGTCGAAGAAGCGGGCGTACGACGTGCATCCGCTGGTCGACTCCGTGCTCGACGAGGGCACCATGCAGGAGCTCCACGAACGCTGGGCGCCCAACATCGTGACCGCCCTCGGCCGACTGGGCGGGCGCACCGTCGGCGTCATCGCGAACAACCCGTTGCGGCTAGGTGGCTGCCTCGACTCCCTGTCGGCGGAGAAGGCCTCACGGTTCGTCCGTCTGTGCGACTCGCTCGGCATCCCGCTGGTCGTGCTGGTCGACGTACCCGGCTACCTGCCCGGCGTCGGGCAGGAGTGGGACGGCGTCGTACGCCGTGGCGCGAAGCTTCTGCACGCCTTCGGCGAGTGCGTCGTACCCCGGATCACCCTGATCACCCGGAAGACGTACGGCGGCGCGTACATCGCGATGAACTCCCGGGCACTCGGTGCCACCAAGGTCTTCGCCTGGGAGGGCGCCGAGGTGGCCGTGATGGGACCGGTCGCTGCGATCAGGATCCTGCACCGTCGCAGGCTGGCCGAGGTCGCGCCCGAGATCCGTCCCCAGGTCGAGGCCGAGCTGGCCGCCGAGCACGAGCGGCTCGCCGGCGGGGTCGACAAGGCCCAGGAGATCGGGGTCGTCGACGAGGTGGTCGACCCGACGCGCACCCGGACCGCGATCGCCCACGCGATCGACGTCGCCGTACAGACGGACGGCGTACGCAGGGGGCAGCACGGCAACATCCCCCTCTGACCTGGCCGCCCTCGCCCGAGCCTGCTCCGACCTCCACGCGACGTAACCCACGTCACACCGGCTCGTTGACCCCCACGACCCACGAGGGGGTGTGCGTGCACCAGCAAGCCGGGCGTTGCCTGCTCGCCGCTGTGGCTCTCGGAACTCTGGCCTCGGTGGGGGTGCCGACGCCGTCGCTGGCGTGGACCACGAGGTTCGGCCACGTCGCGGCGCCCGACCAGGTGCTGCGCCCGGACTGTCACCGCTATCGCTACCACTACGTCGTGAAGCCGCGCTCCGGGGACTGGACCCTCGAGACCTGGCTCTACGACCCTCGTGGCCGGCCGCGCGGATCCGGGGACTTCGCCGCAGGCGCCGACCCCCGGCGCGGGCCGGCGACGTTCGGCGTCTGCCGTTCCACGGTGGTGCGGGGGCGGTTCACGATCCGGGCTCGGCTGCGGTGGTACACGCCGGGTCCGCTGCCGATCTCTCCGACCGTCAGGCACACGCGATGGCTCAGGCCGGCGCACTTCCGACTGACCCGGCCGTGAGAGGCGCTCAGACCACCCTCAGACCACCCTCAGACCACCCTCAGACCACGTGGTGCAGCCAGCGGACGGGCGCCCCCTCGCCGGCGTGCCGGAAGGTCTCCAGCTCGTCGTCCCAGGGTTTGCCGAGCAGCTTGTCGATCTCGACCAGCAACGTCGTGTCGCCGACCGTGCTCTTGACCACGGCGGCCTTGAGCCGGTCCTCCGGGATCATGATGTCGCCGTGCAGGCCGGTGACGGCGTGGAAGACGCCGAGGTCCGGGGTGTAGGAGTACCGCGCGCCCTCGGACTGCGCGGTCGGGTCCTCGGTGACCTCGAAGCGCAGATGGTTCCACCCCCGCAGAGCGGAGGCGATCGCGGCGGCGGTGCCCGGCTCACCGGCGAACGACAGTTCGGCACGGTAGCTGCCCGCCTGGGCGGGCTGCGGCGACCACTCGAGACTCACGGGCGCACCGAGCACGCCCCCGACGGCCCACTCGAGGTGCGGGCACAGCGCAGAGGGCGCGGAGTGCACGAACAGCACACCCCGCGTGGTCGGGGCGGGACGGCTGGCGATGTGTGCGGTCACCGTGGTTCTCCTTCATCAGCGGCGTCGGAGCGACGCCTTCCCCAGCGGGCTCTGGCTCGTCCGCGACGAGGGAGTTCACACGAGTGACACGTGTGTAGTTATGGCGACATTGTGACCGATGAGATCTTGAAACGCCAGCACCCGCGAGGAGCGCTCAGCCGGCGGACGCCGTCGTGACCTGCACCGAGTGCGACTGCCCGCCGCGCTCGAAGGTGACCTCCACGTTGCTCCCCACGTCCAGGCCGAGCTCGATCTGCGTCAGGTCGTCCGGAGAGCGCACGGGCTGTCCGTTGATCGAGACCACGATGTCACCGGCCTGGATCCCGGCGTCGTCGGCCGGTCCGCCCGGGACGACCTGCTGCACGAACAGTCCCGGGGAGACGCCATGGGCTGCCGCAACGTCCTGAGGGATCCCCGCCACCTGCAGGCCGAGCGTGGGATGCCGGACCCGGCCGGACTCGATCATCTCCGTGGCCAGGGGTACGAACAACGTCGAGGGGATCGCGAAGTTCAGGCCCACGCTGCCCTGGTCCCCCGGTGGTGAGGCGCCGGCCGAGTTGATGCCGACGAGTTCCCCCGCGCAGTTGACCAGAGCGCCGCCGCTGTTCCCGGGGTTGATCGAGGCGTCGGTCTGGATCGCACCGACGAGGTGGTGGGTGTTCCCGGCGCCGGACGGCACCCGGACGTATCGATCGGTCGCGCTGACGATGCCTGCCGTCACGGTCGAGCTGAGTCCGAGGGGTGCGCCGAGGGCGACCACGCCCTGACCAACTCGCAGGCTGCCTGAGTCTCCGACGGCCACCGGGGCCGCGTCCCGTTCGCCTTCGTCCCGCACCACCGCAAGATCAGTCACCGGATCCGCTCCGACGACCTCGCCCCGATGCGACACCCCGTCGAGATAGGTGATCGTCACCTCGCCGACCGCGCCACCCGGGGCGATCACGTGCTGGTTGGTGAGGATGAAGGTGCCCGAGGTCGAGCCACTCTGACCGGGCAAGGGCGCACGCACGACCACTCCCGACCCGGTGCCCGCACCACCGGGAGCGCGGACGTGCAGGGTCACCACGGAGGGCAGGACTCGGTCTGCGACGCCCACGACGTCACAGGAGGACGCCGTCGAAGCCGTCGACGTCGTCGACGAATCGGTGTCGCTGCCGAAGATCGCCCAGACACCGGCGACCACGCCACCCCCGACGAGGCCGGCCACCACAGCCAGGACGACAGTCCCGGTCCACGACGGCCAGCGTCGGTTAGTCCCCGTGGTCGACATCCCCGCACCTCCCGTGTCGGCACGAGGCTAGTCCCCGACCGTCCACAGGCCAGCGTATGGACGGTCAGTCGGCGCGCTTCTCGAGCGCTTCGGCCCGCTCGGCGGCGTCGGTGAGCTCATGTGAGTCGATCGCGTGGGTGCGGTGGAACCACGCCAACGCCTCGGTATCGCGGCCCGCGGCCTCGAGGGTGTCGGCGTACGCATAGCGGAGCCGCACCACCCAGGGCTCGCGGCTCTTGGACTGCAGCGGCGCGAGCTCCAGCGTGCGCAGGGCGGCGTCGAGCTGACCCAGGTCACGGCGGGCGCCTGCCTCGACCAGGGTCATCTCGGCCCTGGCCTCGGGACGGAAGTTCACCACTGCCGGGCTCTTCGCCAGCTTCAGGGCCTGCTCCGGCTGTCCGAGTGCTCGGTGACAGTCGGCCATGATCGGCAGGTAGTCGGTGGCGCCGTTCATCCGCTTGGCCGCGCGCAGCTCCGAGAGGGCCTCGGCGTAGTGCCCAGCTGCGTACGCCGCCTCCCCGGTGGCCTCGCGGACGACGGCGAGCCGGGACGCCCGGGCCCGGGCCGCCAACGTGTGCTGGTAGGCGGTCTCGGGGTCGCTGTCGATCAGGAGACCGGCCGCGGCCAGATGGCGAGCCACCCGAAGCGCCAGACGGTCGGGGAGCCCCTTCAGCTGGCCGGACACGGACCGGTCGAGCTCGCGACCGGTGATCTCCTCGGGGATCGGCGGACCGTCGTACCGCGCCTGCGCCTCCGATCGGGGCGCCTGTCGGTCGGCCGGCTTCTTCCAGTCCCCCTTGCGGGGGCCCCCACGGCCGGTCTTGCGGTTGTCACCGGAGCGGGACGATGAGGACGCGGCGCGGGTGCGCGTGCCCTCGCGGCGGGAGTCGGGACGTCCGGTCTGGGACCCCCGTCCGCGGCTCGTGCCCTCCGGCGTACGTCGACGGCCGTCTGCCACGTCGTTCTCACTTCCTCGCTGCTGCGCGCGATGCGCAGCGTCCCTCACGATAGCGATGGGGGCCATCCGCAGATGGCCCCCATCGGACAAGTTGTTCGGCGGCGTCCTACTCTCCCACATCCTGTCGGGTGCAGTACCATTGGCGCTGGCTGGCTTAACTTCCGGGTTCGGGATGGGTCCGGGTGTTTCCCTGCCGCTATGGCCGCCGTAACG
>JAFMQY010000086.1 GCA_017354415.1 Nocardioides sp. | reverse complement strand
GGCTCCCGCGTCGGCCCCGGCCGGCAGCACCTGGGTCGAGGCGGCAGCCAGGGCAGCCTCAGGGGCCGGGGAGCCCGCGTCCGCGGCGCGGAGCGCCGAGGCGACCGCCGCCCCGTCGGCGTACCTGTCTCCAGGGTCCTTGGCCAGCGACCGTCGTATGACGGCAGCCAGGGCGGGCGGCACGGTGTCGGGCAGGTCGGGCACGGGGTCCCGCAGATGGGCCAGTGCGGTCGCCACCGGGGTCTCGGCCACGAACGGGCGGTGGCCGGCCAGGCACTCGAATCCGACGGCCCCCAGGGCGTACACGTCCGAGGCGGGTGTCGCCGGCTTGCCCTCTGCCTGCTCCGGAGAGATGTACTGCGGGGTGCCCACGACCTCGCCGGTGCGGGTCAGGGAGACGTCGTCGGCTGCCCGGGCGATGCCGAAGTCGGTGATCCTCACCTGTCGGTCGTCGGTGACCAGGATGTTCGCGGGCTTCACGTCCCGGTGCACGATGCCCTGGGCATGGGCGGCGCCGAGGGCGTCACCGACGGCCGCCAGCAGTGAGACCGCGGCCGCAGGCTGCATGGGCGAGCCGGGCCGGAGGAGAGCGGAGAGCGGCCGCCCGTCGACGTACTCCATGACCAGGTACGGCGGCAGCCCGTCACCGTTCGGGTCGCCGCTGCCGAAGTCGAAGACCTGCGCCACGCCGGGGTGACGGAGTCCGGCCGCGTGCTGTGCCTCGGTCTCGAGGCGTGCGCGGAAGACACTGTCGTCGGCATACTCACGCTTCAGCAGCTTCACTGCGACCTCGCGGTCGAGGACCGTGTCGGTGGCGCGCCAGACCTCGCCCATGCCACCGGTCGCGATCCGCTCGTCGAGCCGGTAGCGGTGGCGCGCGTCGGCGTACGCCCGACGGTTGAGGATCTCGTTGCGCTCAGCCATGGGAGTTCAGCACCGCCTCCATGACCCGCTTCGCGATCGGTCCGCCGAGGGTGCCGCCATGGATCTCGTCCGTGGGCTGGTTGACGTGCTGGATCATCACGCACACGGCGACCTGCGGGTTGTTGGCGGGAGCGAAGCCCACGAACCACGCATACGGCGGAACCTCCGTGCCGTCCGGGTTCTTCAGCCCGCTCTGCGCGGTGCCGGTCTTGCCCGCCACCTGGACGCCGGGAATCGCGGCCGGGGTCGCGGTGCCGCCCTGCACGGTAGCCACCATCATCCTGGTCAGCTGCTCGGCCGTGGACGGCGAGATCGCCGGCGAGGTCGGGATCTCCTGCTGGCTCCCCGAGTCCAGCGTCTCCAGGCTGGTCGGCGACTGCCACGAGTCGATCACGTACGGACGCATCACCTTGCCGTTGTTCGCGATGCCCGCGGTGACCATGGCCATCTGCAGGGGCGTGGCCGTGACCGAGCCCTGGCCGAAGCCCGACAACGCCGTCTGCGCGTCGTCCAACCCCGTGGGGTACCGCGAGACGGCCTGTCCCGGCAGGTCCTCGAGGTAGCTCTGGTTGAAACCGAAGTCCGTGGCCATCCGGTGCATCCCGTTGGCCCCGACCTCGACCGCGAGCGGCGCGAACGTGGTGTTGCAGGACCACTGCATCGCCTGCGTGAGCGGGATCTTGGTGACACCGCAGCCGCTCAGGACGTCGTTGTGCACGACGTTGGTCGACTGGGGCAGCCGGTACGACGGGCCTGCCGGGACCAGCGAGCTCCCGTTCAGGCCGAGGTCCTGCACGGCCGCGGACCCGGTCAGGATCTTGAACGTCGACCCCGGAGCCAGGGTGGTCTGGGTGGCTCGGTTGAGGAGAGGCTGCGACGGCATCTTCGCGAGCCGGGTGGCGTAGGCGTTCGCCTGCTTGAAGTTGTGGGTGGCGAGCTTGTTGGGGTCGTAGCTCGGCAGGGACACCATCGCCAGGATCTTCCCGGTGTCCGGCTGCAGCGCCACCACCGCGCCCTGGACGTCGGGTCCCAGTGCCGCCAGCCCGTCGAACGCCTCCCGCTGCGCGGCGGGGTTGATCGTGAGCAGGATGTTGCCGCCCTTGGTGGCGTTGCCGTTGACGAGGTCGACCAGCCGGTTGACGAAGAGCCGGTCGTCCTCGCCGGACAGGAAGTTGTTCTGGGTGCGTTCCAGCGCGGTCTGGTTGCCGAACGTGTACCACCCGGTGAGCGGGGCGTACATGTAGGGCAGGGGGTAGCGGCGCTGGAAGTTGTACTGGTCGTGCGAGGGCACGCTCTCGGCGATCACGGTGCCGCCGTTGGGTCCGACCCTGATCGACCCTCGCTCGCGGGAGAACGTCGCGGTCGCCACGCGGCCGTTGCCGACCCGGTCGTTGAGCGCGTTGGCGTGGTAGTACTGCAGGTACGTCGCGTTGACCGCCAGCGCCAGGAAGAGCAGCAGGCAGAAGATCGAGACGGTCCGGATGGGCTTGTTCATGACAGCTTGACCACCTGGGTGGACTCCATGTCGGTGTCCTCGGGCACGGACAGGTCGGGCGGGGGGCGCCGGGCGGCGTCGGAGATCCGGAGCAGGATCGCGATGATCACCCAGTTCGCCACCAGCGAGGACCCGCCGTAGGACAGGAACGGCGTGGTGAGGCCGGTCAGCGGGATCAGGTGGGTGACCCCGCCGACGACCACGAAGACCTGGAGCGCTATCGCGGCGCCGAGACCGGTGGCCACGAGCTTGCCGAAGTCGTCACGGCTGATCAGGGCCGCCCGGAGCGCCCGCTCCACGATCAGGCCGTAGAGCAGGATCACGGCGATCGAGCCGGTCAGGCCGAGCTCCTCGCCGATCGCCCCGAAGATGAAGTCGCTCTGGGCGAAGGGGATCCGCCACGGCGAGCCCTGGCCGAGCCCGCGGCCGATCAGCCCGCCGTACGCCATCCCGAACATGGTCTCGACACTCTGGCGGCCGAGGTCGTCGGTGCCGGGGCCGTAGTGGGCCCAGACGTTGGACCAGAGCTGGAAGCGCTCCTGCACGTGCGGGATGAACAGATAGGTGACGTAGGAGCCGATCAGGAACAGGCCGCCACCGACCACCAGCCAGCCGGCGCGCTCGGTGGCGACGTACAGCATGATCAGGAACAGGCCGAAGAAGAGCACACTCGAGCCGAGGTCGTGCTGGAAGACCAGGATGCCCAGGCTCACCAGCCACATCAGCAGGATCGGGCCGAGGTCGCGGCCGCGTGGCAGGTCGATCATGGCGACCCGCCGACCGGCCAGGGCGAGGGCGTCGCGGTGGAGCACGAGGTAGCCGGCGAAGGTGATCACCAGCAGGACCTTGGCGATCTCGCCGGGCTGGAAGCTCATCGGGCCGAGGTGGATCCAGATGCGGGCGCCGTTGATGGTGCGTCCGATGCCGGGCATCATCGGCAGCAGGAGCAGCACGATCGCCGCGAGTCCGCAGGTGTAGGTGAACCGCTGCAGGGTGCGGTGGTCGCGCAGCAGCACCAGCGTGACCACGAAGAGCCCGACCCCGACCGTCATCCAGACCAGCTGCTGCCGGGCGTAGTGCGTGTCGAGGGCCAGGTCGAGCCGGTGGATCATGGCGAGGCCGAGACCGTTGAGGGCGGCGACGATCGGGAGCAGGACCGGGTCGGCGTACGGCGCCACCAGCCGCACCGTGATGTGGGCGGCGACGATCAGCGCGGCCAGCCACCCGCCGTACGAGACGATGTCGGCGGGGACCCTCCCCTTCACGCCCAGGCCGACGGCGGCGTAGGCGCCGACCCCGACCACGAGTGCGAGCACGAGCAGGAACAGCTCGGCCCCCCGCCTCCGGCGGTGGACGAACTGCATAAGGGCTCCGGTCTGCTGTGCCATCAGCCGCCGCCCGTCGACGAGCTCGTGGTCTGGGGCCGCTGGTTGTCGGCGAGGCGCTGCACGGTGCGCTGGGCGTCGTCGAGGCTGCCGGCGCCGAGCCCCTGCTGCACCGAGCGGGCGCTGGAGGGGTCGAGCTGGTCCACCCGGATGTTGGTCGTCTGGTAGGCGTGCGACAGGTCGACGCCGGGCACGTCGGCCTGGACGCCGCGGAAGATCGTGACGACTCCGTCCTGCTCGCCGACGTAGTACTGGTGCTGACTCCAGCTCCAGGCGGCCGCGCCGGCCATCCAGGCCAGCCCGATCAGGAACAGGAGCACGAGCCCGCGGCGTAGCCACGGATGCCGTCGGGGGGCTCGAGGTGCGTAGCGCACCGTCTCGGGGTCGGGGTCGATCACATACGGGACCCCGGGTGGCAGGTCGTCCGGGATCTCGGCGAGCACCGGCTCCAGCTCTCCGGTGTCGCCGCTGCGATGACCGCGGAAGAACGACGTGCCGGCGCGGGGCCTGCGCCTCAGTTCCGACGCCGACCCCACGACGAGCGGCGCCGGCGGTCCGCCGTCGACCCGGCCCTCGAGATCGACCGGCACCACGTCGGCCACGATGCAGGTGACGTTGTCGGTGCTGCCCGCCTCGAGGCTGGCGCGGACCAGCTCGACCGCGGCGAAGTCAGGCGAGCCGGTCGACAGGATGTCGGCGAGGCGACGGTCGTCGAGGGAGCCCGACGCACCGTCGCTGCAGAGCAGGATGCGGTCCTGGGGTGCCAGCTCGACGGTGAACAGGTCGGGGTCGACGGCGTGCACGCCGTCGAGCGCCTTGAGGATCAGGTTGCGGTGGGGGTGGGTGCGGGCGTCGTGCTCGCTGATCCGCCCCTCGTCGATCAGGCTCTGGACGAACGTGTGGTCGCTGGTGAGCTGGCTGATCTCGTGGCCGCGGAAGAGGTAGGCCCGGCTGTCGCCGACGTGACCCATCGCCAGTCGCTCGCCGTCGAAGAGCGCCACGGTGGCGGTGGTGCTGGTGCCGCTCAGCGACGGCTCCTCGTCGACCAGGTCGCCGATCTTGTCCGAGGCCCGGTGCAACGCGCCGGCGACGAGCTCGAGTCGGTGCTTCTCCGTGTGGTCGTCGTCCGGCGGCTGGTCGAGCTGGCGCAGCTGTCCGATCGCGGTGCTCGAGGCCAGGTCTCCGCGGGCGGCGCCGCCCACGCCGTCGCACACGGTGAGCAGCCAGGGGCCGGCGTACCCGGCGTCCTGGTTGTCCTTGCGTACGCGCCCGACGTCGGAGATCGCGGCGTACTGCAGTCGGAGCGTCACTTGCGCAGCTCCAGCAGGGTCTTGCCGATCCGGACCTGGGTGCCGACGTTCAGCGTGGTGGGCTGCGTGATCCGGGCGCTTCCGATGTAGGTGCCGTTGGTGGAGCCGAGGTCCTCGACGAACCACTGGTCGCCGCTGACCGCGATCCGGGCGTGGCGGGTCGAGACGTAGTCGTCGTCGAGCCGGATGGCGGCGTCGGAGCCGCGTCCGATCAGGATCGGCGCCTGGGAGAGGTCGGCGCGCTCCCCCTTGTTGGCGCCGTCGACGACCAGCACGTGGGTGGGCGTCCCGCGTCGGGCCTTCTGCTTGGTCTGGCGGGGCGCCTTGGGAGCGGCGGCCTCACGGGGGGTCGCCGGCATCCGGGCGCCGAACATGTCGGAACGGACGACCGAGATCGCCGACAGCACGAAGATCCACAAGATGGCCAGGTAGGAGATCTTGATCAGGAAGAGCGTCAGCTCAGACACCGGCGTCCTCCTCGATGTGGAGTGTGATCGTGGTGCGCCCGATGCGCACCTCGGAGCCGTCGCGGAGCGGGGTGGTGGCGATGCGATGGCCGTCGACAAGCATGCCGTTCGTCGAGCCGAGGTCGTGCACCGAGATGCGTACCCCTTCCCTGGGCGACTGGTCGACGGTGAACTCCACGTGGCGGCGGCTCACGCCCGGGTCGTTGATCCGCAGGTCGGCCTCCGTGCCCCGGCCCACGACCAGGCCCGGCGGCTGGAGGGGGTGGCGGGTGCCGTTGACCTCGAGGAACGCCCTGGCCCGGCCGAACTGTGTCTGGGTGGCGTTGCTGATCACCGACGCATGCGCCTGGCTGCGCACCCGGAACCGGCCGATCGTGAGATCGTCGGCCGTCTCGAACCCGATCGTGATCGGGCCGGCGAACACGTAGCTCTGCTTCTCCGCGTGCTCCTCGAGCTGCTGGGTCAGCTCCTGGTGGAGGGCCGAGTCGTACGGCGAGAGCCGGTCCATGTCGGCGTGGGACAGCTCCACGTGGAAGTCGTTGGGGACCATCCGGCGCTGCCGCGACAGGATCTGGGTGTTGTTGTCGCACTCCCGCTGCAACGCGGCGGCGATCTCGACAGGCTGGACGGCGCTCCTGAAGGCACGGGCGAACACTCCCGACACGAGCTGCTCCAGTCGCTGCTCGAACTTCTGCAGGCCGCTCACGCCGCACCTCCTCTCTGCCCCGTGTTTCCGGTCTCTCCGGGTCTTGGTCGGTCGCCAGTCTCCCGCCCCCGGTGGGACGAGGCCCGAGTGTGGTCGGGTTGCGCCCGATCGTATCCGGCGCGAACGAGGACGCCCGACACGGCGGAACCGGGTCGGACCGACTGCCGCAAGCGGTGCCGCGAGCCGCGCGCAAGCTTCGTCATCCGGCTCGAACGTCGTTTTGTGGCCGGTCGGCGGCCTGGGATAGCCTTGGCGCGCTTCTGGCGCGAGTGGCGGAATAGGCAGACGCGCACGGTTCAGGTCCGTGTGCCCGAAAGGGCGTGGGGGTTCAACTCCCCCCTCGCGCACCACCAAGCCCCAGGTCTGACCTGGGGCTTCTTCGCTCGGGGCTCACCCGCATCTCGGGTCGGAAGACACGGGCCAGACAGCGGACGGCGTCCGGCCTTATGCTCCCGCGCCGTGCCTGAACTGCCGAACGTCGTGCTGTGGTCGATTCCCGCCTTCCTCCTCCTCATCGTCCTGGAGTCCGTCTCGTTCGTGCTCCACGGTGACGACGACGAGCTCGGCTACGACGCGAAGGACACGGCGGCCAGCCTGGCCATGGGCCTCGGCAACGTCTTCGTGGAGGCGATCTGGCGGATCCCGGCGGTGGCCGTGTACGCCGCGGTGTACACGCTCACCCCGCTCCGGGTCGACCTCACCTGGTGGACGCTGCCGCTGCTCCTCGTGGCGCAGGACTTCTTCTACTACTGGTCGCATCGAGGTCACCACGTCATCCGGATCCTGTGGGCGTCGCACGTGGTGCACCACTCGAGCCAGCGCTTCAACCTGTCCACCGCGCTGCGCCAGACCTGGACCGGGCTCACGTCGTTCCCCTTCTACCTGCCGATGGTGGCGCTCGGGGTCCATCCGGCGGTGCTCGCGTTCATCCAGTCGATCAACCTCGTCTACCAGTTCTGGATCCACACCGAGCGCATCGACCGGCTGCCCGGCCCCATCGAGGCCGTCTTCAACACGCCCTCGCACCACCGCGTGCACCACGCCTCGCAGGGCAGCTACCTGGACCGCAACTTCGGCGGCATCCTGATCGTCTGGGACCGGCTGTTCGGCAGCTTCGAGCCCGAGGGTGAGCGCTGTGTGTACGGCCTGACGAAGAACATTGGCACCTACAACCCGCTCCGCGTCGCCTTCCACGAGTACGCCGCGATCGCCAGCGACTGGAACACCGTGCCCGGACTGCGCGGCAAGCTCGGGGTGCTGCTGCGCCGACCGGGCTGGGTCGGCTGATGCGGCCCGCGCTGCCGGCGGCGTACGTCGTCCTGGCGGCCGGCAACGTCGTCGCACAGCTCACCGGCAGCGAGGTGCTCGACCTGGTCACCAAGCCGCTGTTGGTCCCCCTGCTGCTGGCGTACCTGCTCACCGGGGTCGATCGTCACTCGCGTCTCGTCGGCGGCACCGCGGTGGCACTCGGCTTCTGCTGGCTCGGCGATCTCGCGCTGATGGGAGGGGACGGCTGGTTCCTCGTCGGGCTCGCGGCGTTCCTCGCCGGCCAGGTCGCGTACTGCACCGCGTTCGCCACCACCTGGCGGCGCAACCCGATCCGGTCGCGCCAGGCCCTCGCCGAGCCGTACGCCGCCTGGTGGGTGCTGATCCTGGTCGTGCTCGGGCCCGGCCTCGGTGGCCTGGTCGCGCCGGTCGCCGTCTACGGCGCCGTGCTGTGCACGATGGCGGCGCTCGCCCTCGGCGTGCACCGGTTGACCGCCGTGGGCGCGCTGTCGTTCGTGGCGTCGGACAGCCTGCTGGCCGCTACCTCGCTGTCCGACGGGCTGGCGTTCGGTGGCGACGACGCGCTGGTGATGACGACGTACACCGTCGGTCAGGCCCTCATCGTCCTGGGCGTGCTGGCCGCCCAGCCCCGGCCCGCAGCTGCCTCAGCCGACTCGTCCGCCCCACGACGGGCTCTAGCTCCGCCACCGGCGGACGACCCGAAGGTCCTGGGGGGTCGTCCGCTCCACGACGGGCTCTAGCCCGGCCACAGGCGGACGACCCCTGTCGTCGGGCGGGTCGGCTCAGGCGAGACATACTTGCGCGCATGGGAGAGCGGCGCGGCTGGAACTGGCGGCGGGTGCTGCTGGTCGTCGTGGTCCTGGTGGTGGTCAACCTCCCGTACCTCCTCCACGTCTGGCAGGTCCACCGCGCCCAGACCTCCGGCGTCCAGGTGACCGCGACCGTCGTCGGGATCACCCCGTCGGGGGACAACGCCGTGGTGGCGTTCCGGCTGCCCAAGAGTGTCGACCCGGCGCAGGAGCTACGGACGGTCGAGGTGGACGGGTCGGTGGGAGCTCAGGCGGCGCGCACCCGCGAGCTGGAGGTCAGCGTTCTGAGCGGCAATCCGGGGGTGTTCCACGTCGACGGTCAGGTCCGGAGCTGGAGCGGGCTGATCGTCACCCTCGTCGCTGACCTGTTGATCATCACCGTGCTGTTGCTGTTGTGGCGGCTGGGGGGCCGCATCCGGCGCCCTGCCCTGGAGGCGGTGGCGATCGGAGACGTCGAGACCGGCGCCGAGGGCTCCGTACTCGACAAGCAGGACGACGGCACCTACGTGATCAACGGCGAGGTCGCCGAGGCGGGCGAGCATTCGCTGGTGCTACGGCTGCGCGACCGCGACGTCACCATCCACCTGCACGACCATCGCAACCCGCTCTCGGTGGGCGACCGGGCACAGGTGCGTGCCCAGCTGGTCGGCTGATGGTGCCCTGATGCTGCAGAGAGTCATCGACCTTCTGCTCGGCGTACCCCCGGCGCTCGCTCTGCTGATCATCGCCGCCCTGGTCTTCGGCGAAGCAGCACTCTTCTTCGGCTTCGTCCTGCCCGGGGAGACCGCGGTGGTGTACGGCGGGGTCCTCGCCGCCGCCGGCAAGGTCTCGGTCGTGGCGGTGCTCGCCGTCGTGGTGCTGGCCGCGGTGATCGGCGACAGTGTCGGCTTCGAGGTCGGCCGCAGGCTCGGGCCCCGGATCGTCCGCGCACCGGTCCTGCACAACCATCCGGACCGGGTCGCGGCGGCGCAGGGCTATCTCCGCAAGCGGGGAGGCCGGGCGGTGGTCATGGGCCGGTTCACCGCGTTCCTGCGTGCCGTGATGCCCGGCCTGGCCGGGGCGAGCCGGATGCCGTATCCCACGTTCCTGGCGTTCAACGTCGCCGGCGGTGTCCTGTGGGGCACCGCGTGCGTCCTGCTCGGCTTCTTCGGAGCTCACTCGATCAGCACGGTCACCCACTACCTCGGCGTCACCAGTGCCGTGGTCATCGCCATCATCGTGATCGGCATCATCTGGGCCTGGCACCGGCGGTCCCGAGATGTCTGACCTCGCACAGCAGGCGGGCGACCGCAGGTCGTGGGCCGGGTGGCGGACCGTCGTCTGGCTGGGTGTCGTCAGCCTGCTGGTGGATCTCGTGTACGAGGGGGCCCGCTCGATCACCGGCCCCTTCCTGGCCTCCCTCGGTGCGTCCGCGCTGACGGTCGGCCTGGTCACCGGGGCCGGCGAGGCCGCCGCCCTCGGCTTCCGCGTCTTCTCGGGGCCGGCCGCGGACCGCTCCGGCCGCTACTGGTGGTGGATGGTCACCGGGTACGCGATGACCGCGGTCTGCGTCCCGCTGATGGCACTCGCCCCGGCACTGGGCGGCGCCGGCCTCGCGTTCGGGTGCGCGATGGTGCTGCTCGAGCGCACCGGGAAGGCGGTGCGCAGCCCGGCCAAGTCGGTGCTGCTCGCAGTGGCCGCCACGGACGTCGGTCGCGGCCGCGGATTCGGCGTCCACAAGGCGCTGGACCAGACGGGCGCGTTCCTCGGCCCGCTGCTCGTGGCAGCGGTGGTCGCGGTCACGACGTACCAATGGGCCGGGCTGCTGGTGCTGGCGATCCCGGGGGCAGTCGCCCTCGGGGTCCTGGCGTGGATGCACCGGCACGTCGGCGACCCGAAGCACGAGCACGTGGCCGCCGGGGCGCCGCTGGAGGCGCTCCCGCGCAGCTTCTACGTGTTCGCCGTCTCCTGCTCGCTGATCACGGTCGGCCTGATGACCTTCGGCGTCATCTCCTTCCACCTGGTCCACGAGCAGCTGGTCGCGGCCGCGGTGGTCCCGCTCGTCTACGCCGCCGCGATGGGGGCGGAGGCGCTCGCCTCGCTCGGCACCGGCTTCGCCTACGACCGCGTCGGAGGCAGCACCCTCGTGATCCTGCCGGTGATCGTCGCCGCGGTTCCGCTCCTGGTGTTCACCGACACGGCCTGGGTGGCGATCACCGGTGTCCTGCTGTGGGGTGCCGCGACCGGAGTCCAGGACTCGACCGTGAAGGCGCTGGTCGCCGACCTCGTGCCCCGGGCGCGCCTGGCCACGGCGTACGGCGCGTTCGCGGCGTTCCAGGCGGTCGCCGCCCTCGTCGGCGGGGGGCTCGCCGGTTTGCTGTACGACGTTCACCGCGGCCTGCTGGTCGCCGTGATCGGGGTCGCCCAAGGGGTCGCGCTGGTGCTACTGGTGGCCGTCCTGGTGCAGCGACGGCGCGGGCGCGGGGAGCGGCGGGGTCAGGGCTAGGGTGTGCCCATGTCGGCCACCCCGTCGTCGTACTCGATCACGATGCGGCTTCACACCGCGCCCGACCACGGGATCGTCGGGACGACCGCGACCGCGATCGCCTCGGCCGGCGGCATCGTCACCGGGATCGACGTCGCCGAGTCCAGCCACGAGCGCCTGGTCGTCGACGTCACGTGTTCGGCGGCCGACGCGGACCACGCCGAGGTTCTGGTGACAGCGGTGAGGGGGGTCGCCGGCGTCGAGGTGCACAAGGTCAGCGATCGCACCTTCCTGCTCCACATCGGCGGCAAGATCGAGGTGACCTCCAAGGTCCCGCTGCGCACCCGCGACGACCTGTCGATGGCCTACACGCCGGGGGTCGGCCGGGTCAGCGCGGCGCTGGCGAAGCATCCCGAGGACGTCTCCCGGTTGACCATCAAGGGCAACTCAGTCGCCGTGGTCACCGACGGGTCGGCCGTGCTCGGACTCGGCAACATCGGCCCGGGCGCCGCGTTGCCGGTGATGGAGGGCAAGGCGGCCCTGTTCAAGAGGTTCGGTGACATCGACGCCTGGCCGATCTGCCTGGCGACCCAGGACACCGACGAGATCGTGCGCGCGGTCGAGCTGATCTCGCCGGGCTTCGGCGGCATCAACCTCGAGGACATCGCGGCACCCCGGTGCTTCGAGGTGGAGCGCCGGCTGCGCGAAAGCCTCGACATCCCGGTCTTCCACGACGACCAGCACGGTACGGCGATCGTCGTCCTCGCCGCCCTCACCAACGCCATGCGCTGCGTCGAGAAGAAGCTGCCCGACGTCCGCATCGTCGTTGCCGGCGCCGGGGCTGCCGGGTCGGCTATCGTCACCCTGCTCCTGGCGGGGGGTGCGGGCGATGTCGTGGTCTGCGACCGGGACGGGATCCTCTCCGCGGACGACGAGACCCTGCCCCCCGCGTTCTCGGAACTCGCCTCGCGCACCAATGCGAGCCGCCTGCACGGCGACCTCCACGACGCCCTGCAGGGGGCAGACGTGTTCATCGGCGTCAGCGCGCCCGGCGTCCTGCCGGCCGAGTGGATCGCCGACATGGCCGACCGCCCCGTCGTCTTCGCGCTCGCCAACCCCGATCCGGAGGTCGACCCGGCCGACGCCGAGAAGTACGCCGCCGTCGTGGCCAGCGGTCGCTCCGACTTCCCCAACCAGATCAACAACGTGCTCGCCTTCCCCGGCGTGTTCCGCGGGCTGCTCGACGCGCGCGCCAAGGAGATCACCATCGAGATGCTCCTCCAGGCGGCGGACGCGATCGCCCACGTGGTCAAGGACGAGGAGCTCAACCCGAACTTCATCATCCCGACCGTGTTCCACCCCGACGTGCCGAAGGCCGTCGCGGCCGCCATCCGAGGAGCCGACTGATGAGCTCCGCCGTCGTACCACGCCGAGGGGACCCCGCATGAGCGCCGCCACCAAGACGCTGGCCGACTTCCACGCGACCACGATCGACGGGGAGGACCGGGATCTCGGGATCTATGCCGGCGACGTCGTCCTGATCGTGAACACCGCGAGCAAGTGCGGGTTCACGCCCCAGTACCAGGGTCTGCAGAAGCTGTACAACCGCTACGCCGGCGAAGGCTTCACGGTGCTCGGCTTCCCGTGCGACCAGTTCGGCCACCAGGAGCCGGGAGCCGAGGACGAGATCGCCGCCTTCTGCGAGCGCAACTACGGCGTCTCGTTCCCGATGTTCGCCAAGATCGACGTCAACGGGAGGAACGTCCACCCGCTCTACCGGTGGCTGAAGGACGAGCAGACCGGGCTTCTCGGCGGGCGGATCAAGTGGAACTTCACCAAGTTCCTGATCGGCCGGGACGGCCAGGTCGTGGCCCGCTACGCCCCGCAGACCGAGCCGGGCGAGCTGATCGACGACATCGAGGAGGCGCTGGCCACCTCCACCGAGGGTGAGCCGGCGGAGGACGCCTGACCCGATTTCGAGGGCTCAGTCACTCTCGGTGGCGTAGAGCGCGGCACCGATGATCCCGGCATCGTTGAGCAGCTGGGCAGCGATGATCTCGGTGTCGATCTCGATCAGGTGCAGGAACTTCTGGGACTTCTTGCTGACGCCGCCACCGACCACGAACAGCTCGGGGGAGAAGAGCTCCTCGAGCTTGCGGTAGTACGTCGTCAACCGCTTGCCCCATTCCTCCCAGGACAGGTCGTGCTTCTCGCGGGCGCTGGCAGCGGCCCGCTTCTCGGCGTCGTGGCCGTCGATCTCGAGGTGGCCGAGCTCGGAGTTCGGCACCAGCACCCCGTCGTACACCAGCGCGGAGCCGATGCCGGTGCCGAGCGTGGTCACGAGCACGAGCCCGCCGCGCCCCTTGGCCGCGCCGTACCGCACCTCGGCGAGGCCCGCCGCATCCGCGTCGTTGACGACGTGGACGTCGCGCCCGGTGCGGTCGGTGAAGAGCCGGTCGGCGTCCTCACCGATCCAGGCCTTGTCGATGTTCGCCGCCGAGTGGACCACCCCGTGCTTCACGACGCCGGGTACGGTCACACCGATCCGGCCGTCGGAGTCGGGGAACTTCCCGAGCAGCTCGGCGAAGACCTCGGCCACCGCGAGGGGGGTTGCCGGCTGCGGGGTGTCGATGCGGACCCGTTCCTCGGCGAAGTCCCCGGCCTCCAGGTCGACCGGCGCGCCCTTGATCCCGCTACCACCGAAGTCGATGCCGAACGGTCGGTGCGGGTCCCCGTGGCTGGCCATGGGTCCAATCTCGCCGGGTTGGGCGCCCTGGGCAACCGGCGGGCACCCCTTGTCGACCGAGGTTTACAAATCGTATGGTGTTGTAAACCCGGTCTCGACAGGCTCGCCCGACGGATGTCCAGGCCGAACGACGACCTCAGGCTCACCGACAGCATCTCGGAGGCACGGCCCATGGCGGCGTACGACGCGATACCCCGCAGCACCGTCCCGGACGGCTCGACCGCGCAGTGGCGCGACCGGAAGCGCTATCTCTGGCTGATCGGGCTGGTCGTCCCCTCGCTGGCGTTCATCGCGATCGGGATGTGGCGTCTGACGGGCTGGTCCGTGTGGTTCTGGATCGGGCCGATCGTGATCCTGGTGATCGTTCCGGCGATCGACCTGATCGCCGGTCTCGACCGCTCCAACCCGCCCGACGACGTGATCGAGGCGCTGGAGAAGGACCGCTACTACCGCTGGATCACCTACTTCTTCCTGCCGATCCAGTACGCCGGGTTCGTCGGTGCGCTGGCCCTGATCTCGGGGAAGCTGATCACCCACGCCGACCTGTCCGTCGCAGACCGCGTGGGGATCGCGATCTCGATCGGGTGCATCGGCGGGATCGGGATCAACACCGCCCACGAGCTCGGGCACAAGAAGGAGGCCAACGAGCGCTGGCTGTCGAAGATCGCGCTGGCGCAGAGCTTCTACGGCCACTTCTACATCGAGCACAACCGCGGTCACCACGTCCGTGTCGCGACGCCCGAGGATCCGGCATCCTCACGCGTCGGCGAGAACTTCTACCAGTTCTGGCCACGCACGGTCGGCGGCTCCCTGCGGTCGGCGTGGAACCTCGAGAAGCGCCGCGTCGCGCGCCGCAAGCAGCATCCGTGGCGGCTGTCGAACGACGTGCTCAACGCGTGGCTGATGTCGGCGGTGCTGTGGGGGGCGATGATCGCGGTCTTCGGCATCGGGATCACGCCGTACCTGCTGATCCAGGCGGTCGTCGGCTTCTCCCTGCTCGAGGTCGTCAACTACATGGAGCACTACGGGATGCTCCGGCAGAAGGTCGGGGTTGGCGAGCGGCAGCGCTATGAGCGGGTCGACCCGTCACACTCGTGGAACTCCAACAACATCGCGACGAACGTGCTGCTCTACCACCTGCAGCGGCACAGCGATCACCACGCGAACCCGACCCGGCGCTACCAGTCGCTGCGTGACTTCGAGGAGAGCCCGGTGCTGCCGACGGGGTACGCCGGGATGATCGTGCTCGCGATCGTGCCGGCCGTGTGGCGTCGGGTGATGGATCCGAGGGTGTGCGCCCACTTCGGGGGCGACATGTCACGCGCGAACATCTCGCCGCGGAAGCGCGATCGGATCCTGGCGCGGTACGCCGGCGGGTCACCGGCCACGCCGGAGGAGCCGGGGTCCGGCGTCGCTGGCGGCCGCGCGTCGGCCGCGCAGCGCCCGGAGG
>JAFMQY010000212.1 GCA_017354415.1 Nocardioides sp. | reverse complement strand
GCGCGAACGCTCGCGCCGCTCGCACCGCCGGCGCACATCGCGAGGAGCGGGTCCTCCACCGTCCCTGGTGGGCCCGGCGTCTCCTGCACCCTGCGCACTGACAGATCGGGGGGAACCGGGTGGGCCGCGACTCCCTGCGCGGCCCGCCCCTTCCGTGCACCCGGACTTCTCATCCGGGTCGCGGAGGGGCACTGTGGACACATGCCGATGAAGCCCACCACCGTCGTCCTCTTCGGCGCGACCGGGGACCTGGCGCGCCGCAAGCTGCTTCCCGGGCTGCTCCACCTTTTCCAGACCGGCCTGATGCACGACATCCAGGTCGTGGGGACGTCGTTGGAGGAGCACACACGGGACTCCTTCGTCGAGTTCGCGCACCAGGCCGTCGAGGAGTTCGGAGGAGACGACCATGACACCGACGGGTGGCCGGAGTTCTCCAAGCTCCTGCACTGGTCGCCGGGCGACGCCGGCCCCGAGGGGCTGCGCCGGACGATCGAGGAGGCCGAAGGCGAGCGGAGCAGCGAGTTCGACCGCCTGCATTACCTGAGCGTCCCGCCCAAGGCGGCACTCGCGGTGGTGGCGGAGCTCAAGGAGGCAGGTCTGCACAGGCGGAGCCGGATCGTGATGGAGAAACCGTTCGGCACCGACCTGGAGAGCGCCAAGCAGCTCAACTCCGAGCTGCACCAGGTGTTCAAGGAGGACCAGATCTTCCGCATCGACCACTTCCTCGGCAAGGAGGCCGCGCAGAACATCCTGGCGTTCCGGTTCGCCAACGGTCTGTTCGAGCCGATCTGGCACCGCAACCACATCGACCACGTCCAGATCGACGTCCCCGAGGAGCTCGGCCTCGAGCAGCGCGCGTCGTTCTATGAGAGCACCGGCGCCTACCGCGACATGGTCGTCACCCACCTGTTCCAGGTGCTGGCGTTCACCGCCATGGAGCCCCCGACGTCACTGGAGCCCATGGCGATCAGCGAGGAGAAGAACAAGGTCTTCCGGTCGATGAGCACGGTCGAGCCGAGCGACGTCGTACGCGGGCAGTACGTCGGCTACCGCGACATCGAGGGTGTCGCCCCCGACTCGGAGACCGAGACGTTCGTCGCGCTCAAGTGCTACATCGACAACTGGCGGTGGGCCGGTGTCCCCTTCTACCTGCGTACCGGCAAGCGGATGGCGGAGGGCGCCCGGATCATCTCGATCGCCTTCCGCGAGCCCCCCCGCTCGATGTTCCCGTTCGGGTCGGGCGTCGGCGACCACGGACCCGACCACCTGACCTTCGACCTCGCCGACCAGGCCAAGATGTCGCTCTCGTTCTACGGCAAGCGACCCGGCCCGGGGATGAAGCTCGACAAGCTGTCGATGCAGTTCGCGATGCACGACACCGGCTGGGCCGGCGCGGTTCTCGAGGCCTACGAGCGGCTGATCTACGACGCCGCCCGGGGCGACCGGACCCTGTTCACCAGCGCCGACGGCATCGAGCGGCTCTGGGAGCTGTCGATGCCCCTGCTGGAGAACCCGCCGGTGGTGCGTCCCTATGCCAAGGGCTCCTGGGGACCGAACCAGATCCACCAGCTGATCGCGCCGTTCGCCTGGCGGCTGCCGTTCGAGAGACAGTGGCGCCAGCCGAACGAGCAGGGCTTCTAGAGCTGCCCGCCCCCGTCGTACGCCGTGACAGGTGACGGGTCGGGCTGCGGTCAGGCGGAGACCTGCTGGGCGAGCTTGGTCGCCTGCGCCTTGTCGAAGTTCCCGATCAGGGCGAGGTGGTCCGGGTGCAGGGAGCTGTCGACCACCACCGACGTGAGGACCTGCCCGCCGTACGAGAACGCGATCTCGCTGCCGACCTCGTCCTTGATCACGCTCTCCAGCGACGAGGACCCGGTCTGGTTGAGACCCACCGAGACGTACCAGGTGTTCCCGTGACCGATCTGCTTCGCCGTGGCCGACGCCACGTCATCGGAGACGATCGGGTTCTTCAGCAGATAGACGGTCTTGCCGGCGTCGCACTCCACCAGCATGCCCTGGAGCTCGCGAGGCTTCATCGGGCACGATTGCTGCTGCAGCTCGTTGGTCAGATTCTGCGGAATCTGAGGACCGAGCGGGACGCCCGGCGCATACCGCGCGTAGACGGGGCGGATCTCGAAGCCTCCCGAGCTCTTGACGAGGGTCGAGTCGGTGGCCGATGGGGAGGAGTCGGAGCCGTTGCCGCAGGCGCCCATCAGGCCCGCGACGAGCGCGAGCGGGGCCAGGGTTCTCAGGTGACGCACGGCCCCCATCTAACAGGGTGGCTGCAACCGATCCGGTTGCCCGTGGCACCGAGCCGGAATAAGTTGCCGAATCGTGTTGTCGCCCCTGTATGACTGATCCTGTGATCACGCCTTCTGGAACCGTTCCCACAGTGACGCTCCACGACGGACGCGAGATCCCGCAGCTCGGGTTCGGCGTGTTCAAGGTGCCGCCGGAGCAGACCCAGCAGACCGTCGAGCAGGCGTTCGAGGTCGGCTACCGGCACATCGACACCGCCGAGATGTACGGCAACGAGGCCGGGGTGGGTGCGGCGATCTCCGCCAGCGGGATCCCGCGCGACGAGCTCTGGATCACCAGCAAGCTCAACAACCCCTTCCACCGCCCTGACGACGCCCGCAAGGCCTTCGACCAGTCGCTCGCCGACCTCGGGTTGGAGCAGGTCGACCTCTTCCTCATCCACTGGCCCCTGCCGACGCGGTACGACGGAGACTTCGTCTCGACGTGGCGCACGCTGGTGGAGTTCCACGAGGACGGCCGGGCCCGCTCGATCGGTGTCTCCAACTTCGAGCCGGACCACCTGCGCCGGATCATCAACGAGAGCGGCGTGGTCCCGACCGTGAACCAGATCGAGGTGCACCCTTACCTGGGCAACGAGGCCGCCCGGGCCGCGAACTCCGAGCACGGCGTCGCAACCGAGGCCTGGTCGCCGATCGCCAAGGGTCGCGTGCTCGACGATCCGACGGTCGTGGAGGTCGGGCAGCGGGTCGGGCGTACGCCGTCCCAGGTCACCTTGCGCTGGCACGTTCAGCGAGGGGACATCGTGTTCCCCAAGTCGATGCACCGGGAGCGGATGGAGGAGAACTTCAGGCTCTTCGACTTCGACCTCTCCGAGGGCGACATGCAGGCGATCACCGCCCTCGACCGCGGCGAGGCAGGCCGCACGGGCCCCAACCCGAACACGTTCGGCTGATCCGCACCCATCAAGGACGCCCGGGCCGTCACGCCGGGTGCGTTCGTGCAGGCGGGAATGGCGTGGTGCCGAGCGGTGTGACGAGGTAGACGTGGCCGTACGGACCACGCCAGGTGTAGGTGCCGTCGCCGTGGCGTTGGTAGTGCCAGCGGCGGGCGGTCTTGGCGCGGTGATGTCGTCGGCACAGCGGCGCGAGGTTGGCGGGTGCGGTCTGCCCGGGTGGCCCGCCCTCGTCCATCGGGACGTATGGCCTGATGTGGTCCAGGTCGCAGGCTCTCGCGTCGCGGGTGCACCAGGGGAAGACGCAGTGCCGGTCGCGCAGCACCACGCTCTCCCGCATCCACTCCGACGGGGCCGAGCCGCTCCACCTCCCCGACCCGGGTCAGCCGGGTCAGCCGGGTCGGCCAGATCGGCCCGGTCGGCCGGCTTGAGGAGGTCGGTGAGGGTGAGGTGCAGGTACATGCGGGTCTTGGCCAGCGACGGCCGCCGCACCCGCACCGGCGTCGCCGCGTCGTCTTTGTCGGGTGCGGCGATAGGGCCGTACAGGTCGCCCATCGGTGGTTGAGGAGGGCGCTCTGCGCCCGTCTCGAAACCACCGCAGGTGGTCCATCCTCCCGGGGCTTTCGGGTGTCCGGTCGAGGGTGGTTGCGGTTCTTGAATTTTGATCAGTGCTGGTGACGGTGGGCTCCTGGTCACCCTCCCCTCACCGCCGGCGTTTCGGGTCACCGCCGCTTGAGGTACTCGCTGGACTACTCCCGAAAATGCCAGTCACATGGGATCCCGAAATCTGCTTCGAAATGGGTTCTGTGGAAATCTCGGAATGTGGTCGAAAACCTGTTGAAAACCCCTTTCACTGTCGGTGGCCGATGCTGGAATCGACCCATGCCAGCCACCCCCACACCCCCCGACGTCGACGGGCTCGACGGGCTCGATGCTGTGGAGGTGTTGGCGGCGGTGGGTGAGGCCGACCTGGCCGAACGCCGCGCCGCGCCGGCCAAGCTGGAGCTGGCGTTGCGGTGGTGTGGGCTGCACCCGGCCACCACCGACACCGGGACCGCGGTGTGGGGGCTGCCCGGGCTGACCGACTGGGACGAGTCCCTGGGTGGGGAGGGGTGTCCGAGCGTGGCGGGGTTCGCGCCGGAGCCGTTCGCGGCCGCCCTCGGCGTCTCCACCCGGTCCGGGATGCAGGTGCTGGCCGACGCCCTGGACCTGGGCCACCGGCTCCCGGCCACCTGGCGACGCTTGCTACGGCTCGAGGTGCCGGCGTGGAGGGCCCGCCGGCTGGCCCAGGCCACCCACCACCTCTCCCAGACCGCCGCCGCCCACGTCGACGGCCAACTCGCCGGCCGGTTGCACTCCTGCGGGGGCGTGCTCATCGACCGGGCCGTCGCCCAGGCCGCCGCGACCCACGACCCGGAGGTCCAGGCCGCACGGGAACAGACCGGACGCCAAGCATGGAAGTTGAGCTGGTCCACCCCAGCGGCACCGGTTCCGTCGGGTTCGCCGCCACCTCCCACCTGCAGGCCACCGGCGACACCGCAGACCTGGTCCCGCAGCGCTGAGCTCGGTTTTCCGTGCCAAGGGCTCTGCGCGCGCAGTCCTAAGGTGGTTGGTGAGGCGCCGGGGGTGACTGATCCGAACTGTCGGTGTGGGGTTGTGACGTGAGCCGAAAGCGCTGGACCAAGTGACGCACCACGGTTCCCGGCGCCTGCCTTGCCCGCTTGCGGAAGTTGGTACACGCGATGCTTTCCACGGAGGCAACCGCGATGTTGGCGGAAGCGACGCCGAGCTCGCTCGTGAGCGGCCCCTTGATTCGCGTCCAAGGATCCATCCAGCCGCTGTCGGACGCGACCGGGGACCGTGCCCGAGCCGCCGGATGCGTGGTGATCGCCGCGCACGGTGGGGTGACGGTTGACATCCTCCGCACCGTGGCCGGCGATGGCGTCGTTGACGAGCGACTACTACGAGAGGGCATGCCGAACGGTTTCTTGACGACCCTGCTCGCCTCCGGAGATCAGGTCGACGTCGTCGGGATCGGCGTTGACCCTCAGGTGTGGAGCGTTCCCCGGCGATGATCCTTCCGAAGGTTCGGGATCCTCGCCTCGTGACGATTCGTCGCGGTGGGACGCTCACCGATGCGGATCACCATCTCCTCGCCCTGTGGGCGGCGGCTTGCGCGGAGCACGTCCTTGGTCTGTTCGAGTCCGAGCGGCCTGACGATCCACGACCGCGCGAGGCGATCGAGCACGCCCGCGCCTGGGCGCGTGGTGAGGTCACGATGATGCGCGCTCGTACGGCGGGCGGCCGTGCGATGGGCGCGGCCAGGGACCTGCGTGGGGCTGCACGGCATGCCGCGTACGCCGCAGGGCAGGCCGGGGCCGTCGCACACGTCGCCGCGCACGAGCTCGGTGCGGCCGCCTATGCGATCAAGGCTGCACGTGCCGCCGCACCCCCAGGTGAGGGCGACGTCGCAGGGCGACTCGAGTGCCGATGGCAGCGTGACCAGCTCCCGGAGACGATTCGCGAGCTGGTCCTCGACGACCAGCGCCTGCGGAACGACATCTGCTGGTCGGTGTTCGAGCCCTGACGGGCGGCGGCAGGGCGCGTCAGTCGAGGAGACCGCGCTCCTTGAGCTCCGTGAGCAGCGTGGCGGCGTCGGTGAAGTGGACTGCGTCCATGCCGACGGCGCGAGCGGCGTCGACGTTGCGGACGGTGTCGTCGAGGTAGAAGACGCCCTCGATCGGGTGTCCGAGCCGACGGGCGAGGATCTCGAATATCGCCAGGTCGGGCTTGGCGACGCCTTCCGCGCCGGAGACGATGATGTCGTCGAAGAGAGCGAAGACCTCGGGGTAGACCTTGGGCGCGTGGTGGAACATCTCGGCGGACCAGTTGGTCAGGGCGATCAGCCGTACGCCGCGGTCGTGGAGGGCGCGCAGGATCTCGGCCACTCCTGGAACCAGTCCCCGCATCGAGAGGGGGAAGTTGGTCCGGTAGGCGGCGATCTCCTCGGCCAGGCCGGGGTGGCTCGCCGTGGCCGCTGCCTCGCCGTCCGCCCAGGACCGGCCCGCGTCCTGGGCGTGGTTCCAACCCGTGAAGTCGAACTCTCCGCCGTGAACGAAATGCTCGGCGCGCTCCTGGCCGACGGCCGCGGCGATCGCCGGCACAGGGTCCCACTCCACCACGACACCGCCGAGATCGAACACCACCGTCGCCATGGCTCACCTCCTCGC
>JAFMQY010000323.1 GCA_017354415.1 Nocardioides sp. | reverse complement strand
CCGCCACCGCACTGCGGGCGCTGCAGCCTGGCGACCCGGTCAGCCTGAGCTACGCGCTGGCTAACGACGTGGCCAAGACGATGAAGTTCGCGCTTGGTGACGGCGGCACCATCGTCTCCGGTGGCCAGGTCGTGCCAGGGTTGGACACCTCCATCGCCCCTCGCACCGCCCTCGGCTTCGAGGACGGCGGGCACACCCTCGTCCTGGCGACCTGGGACGGTCCGGGCGGCACCGGCAAGGGTGGCGTGGGGATCGACCGCGAGGCACAGGACCTGGTCGCCCGCGGCGTCCAGACGGCGGTGAATCTGGATGGCGGCGGATCGACGACGATGGTCGCCCGGGCGCTCGGCGAGGACGGCGTGACGGTGCGCAACGCGCCCTCCGACGGGCAGGAGCGCTCCGACCCCAACGGTGTCGGCGTGTTCGTCGCCCCCGGTGACGGCAAGCTTCACCAGCTCCTGATCAGGCCGGCCCCGGGCGGTGCGGCCATCGACGGGGGTGTGAAGGTGTTCCCCGGCTTGCACCGGCCGCTCGTCGCCACGGGGGTCGACGATCACCAGACCCCGGTCGCGGTCGACCCGGCCTCGGTGACGTGGTCGGCGAAGGGCGGCACGGTCAAGGGCGGGACGCTCCAGGCGCCCGGCGGCGTGCGTGGCCCCATCGGCGTCAGTGCGTCAGTGGGCGAGGTGACGGCCAGCCAGCAGGTCGATGTCCTCGGCCCGCTGGCGAGTGTGGAGCTGTCCAGCGCTCGGCTCTCGATCGCCGACGCCACCCCGGCCGATGCCGTGGACGTCGCCGTGACCGGGCGCGACGAGCAGGGCTACACCGCCCCGATCGACCCGGCCGACCTCAGCCTCGACTACGACCACAGCGTGGTCGACATCGAACCCGACGGCGGCAAGCTCAAGATCACGCCGCTCACCAACGCGGGCACGATCCTGACCGTCACGGTCGGCGGGCAGTCGGTGAAACTGCCGATCACGATCGGCGTGCAGACCAAGGACGTTTACGACTTCAACGACGATGTGCTCGCCCGATGGAAGAACAACAGCACGGCGGCCACGACCTTCTCGGCTGACCCCGACGGTCTGCGGATCGATTTCCCGGCGATGCGCAACGTCGGTATCACCGCCACCTCGGCCGCCAACCGCATCCAGGTCCCCGGGCAGCCGTTGCGCATCCGGATCAGGATCAAATCCAGCATCGCCGTTCCGAGCGGACTGACCTACATCGGCTACTACGACGGCAACGGCAAGGGCAACGGCCTCTACGGCACAGGGCTGACCGCGAGCCCGGACTGGCAGTACGCCACCTTCACCCTCCCCGCGAACACCGTGTTCCCGATCGCGATCTCGAGCTTCCAGGGCATCAACACGTCGGTCGCCGCGCAGAAGGCCGGCACCTTCATCCTCAACCGCGTCGAGGCCGACGTCCCGACCTCGATCGACCTGCCGGCCCAGCCCGACCTCGTGCCCGACCCACTCATCTCACCCGACGGCACGCTGCCCAGCGGCCACGGCACCTGGCAGTTCGCGACGCTCTCGGACATCCAGTTCACCGCCGACAACCCGAACCTCGCCCAAGTCGCCACCGCGGCGCTGGCCCGGATCGAGAAGACCCACCCCGACCTCGTCGTCCTCAACGGTGACGTCACCGACCGTGGGCTGCCGCAGGACCTGGCGCTGGCCCGCCAGGTGTTGACCAACGCCGGCTGCGACCTCATCCCGGTCGGTCAGGAGCCCGCTCCGAACAGCACACCGGACCCGAGCTCCGGCACCGTGCCCTGCTACTACGTGCCCGGCAACCACGAGTCGTACGGGCTCAACAACGTGCAACTGCCCGACCTGACGAACTTCACCAACGAGTTCGGCCAGCCCTACCGCACCTTCGACCACAAAGGCACCCGCTTCATCCTGCTCGCCAGCTCCCTCGGCTCGCTGCACGCGACGAACTGGGACCAGCTGCCGATGCTCCAACAAGCCCTCGACAGCGCCAAGAACGACCCATCCATCGACAACGTCCTGGTCTTCGCCCACCATCCGGTCGACGACCCGGACCCGGCCAAGGCGAGCCAACTCGGTGACCGCGACGAGGTCGCGCTGATCGAGAAGATGCTCACCGACTTCCGCGACCAGACCGGCAAGGGCGCGGCGATGTTCGGCTCCCACGCCCAGATCGTCAACGTCCACCGCGTCGAGGGCGTCCCGTACACGGTGTTGCCGTCCTCGGGCAAAGATCCCTACGGCACACCGGACCGCGGCGGATTCACCGGTTGGATCGACTGGTCCGTCGACTCGCGGCGCAGCGCCGACGAGCACTGGTTGGA
>JAFMQY010000085.1:12455-15152 GCA_017354415.1 Nocardioides sp. | reverse complement strand
CACCACGGCTCGGGACAACACCAACGAGGACATCAACGTCCGTTCGGCCGGATGGTGCTCGGACTGGCCGTCAGGCTCGACCTGGCTGCCGACCGTGCTCGGCTCCACGAACCCGGACAAGACGCACTCGTTCGGTGCCAACTACTCGGCCTTCAGCAACAAGGCTGCCGACAACCAGATGAACGCCATCCAGCGCCTGCCGCTGGACAAGCAGCCGGCTGCCTGGAACGCGCTCGACAAGCAGATCGCCACGAAGTACTTCCCGCTGTTCACGACGTACTACACCGGCATCGCGCAGGCGCACGGGTCCAAGATCCAGGGCGACAACGACGACACCACGCTCGGCATGCCGACCTGGAAGAACATGTGGGTCTCCAAGTGACGCTCTCCTTCGGAGCGTGACCGCGAAGTCCTGACACAACCCACCCGTCTTTTCGGCTCTGGCACGGGGGTCAGTCCGACGGCACGAAGCCCACCAGGCCCACCAGGTTGCCCTCGGGGTCACGCACGAACGCCTGCCACTCGGTGGTGCCCGCCGGCCCGAGCATGTCGTCGTCGTGGGTGAAGATCGGGTGCGGCTCGGTGACCACCTCCACCCGGTCACGCAACCGCTCGACCGCCTCGGCGAGGTCCGGCACCTCGAGGTAGAGCATCGACGAGGGCGCGTTCCCGTCGAGGAGCAGACGGGTGCCGTCGAGATCGAAGAAGAGCAGCCCGGGGGGCTCGAAACGGCCGGTCGGCGAGGTCCCGAGCAGGTCGGACCAGAAGGCCGCCGCCCGGTCGAGGTCCGTCGCCCGCAGCGCCACTTGAACCAGTCTCATCGTCCTTCATCCCTTCGTCGGGCCCTGTCGAGGCTGCGCCCGATGGTGTCATCGACCGATGGATCGTGACCACCTTGTGACGTCGGCGGGTCCCGGCGCGTTTGCGCTCCCGCCGTAGCCTGGCGCAGGCCCGACACCCGGCCACGCCGCCGAGCGGAAGGACACCCCGATGACCGGTTTCATCGTGCGCCGGCTCCTCAGCTCCGCACTCGTGGTCGTCCTGACGTCGCTCTTCGTGTTCGTGCTGTTCTTCAAGGGACTGGGGACCGCGCCGGCCCAGAACTACTGCGAGGCACTCGGGCCCGGCAAGTGCACGCCGGTCAAGCTCCAGGCCATCGAGCACAGCATGGGCATGGACCAGTCGGTGGCGGCGAACTACGCCCAGTGGGCGAAGGGGATCTTCGTCGGCCGGGAGCGCGTGTACGTCGACGGCAAGTACTACGCGTGTCCCGCGCCCTGCCTCGGGATCTCGATCATGACCGGCGACCCGGTCTGGCAGGACCTGAAGCAGAAGTACCCCGCCACCCTCACCGTGGCCGTGGGCGGCGCCGCGCTCTACCTCACCTTCGGCGTCCTCATGGGCGTCCTGGCGGCGCGATGGCGGGGTACGGCGATCGACCGGACGCTGGTGGGTGGCTCGTTGGTGGTCTCGGCGGTGCCCGACTACCTGATCATCCTGCTGTCCTGGATCTTCTTCTCATTGCGCTGGCACATCTTCCCCAACGTCGGGTACTACCCGATCACCGAAGACCCGCTGAAGACGATCTCCTGGATGGCGCTGCCCTGGTTGGTGCTCGCCTCGACCAGTCTCACCGACTACGCCCGGTTCACCCGCGGTCAGATGGTGGAGACCTTGTCGGAGGACTTCATCCGCACGGCGCAGGCCAAGGGACTCCGACGACGGCGGCTGCTGTTCCGGCACGCCCTGCGGGCCGCGATCGTCCCGGTGATCACGATCTTCGGACTGGACTTCGCCGGGCTGCTGTCCGGCACGATCTTCATCGAGCAGATCTTCGGCATCGACGGTATCGGGCACTGGGGTCTCCAGGCACTCTCGACGCCGATGGACATCAACGTCGTCAGCGCCACGGTGCTGGTCGGGGCGATCCTCGTGGTGATGGCCAACCTGCTCGTCGACGTGGCGTACGGGTTCCTGGACCCGCGCGTGACGGTGGCCTGACCCCCGACTGGCGGTGATGCATCGCCCGGTCCGGTTCCTCGACCCGCGGCTCTGAACCCGCAGGTCACCGGCAGGTCGTCGTACCGAGACCTCATCGTGACCGAACCCTGTCGGTGGCTCTGGTTAGGGTGAAGAGCGCTCAACAGCTCGGTGCTCGACCCGTGATCCGGACGTCAGCCACAGCGAGGTGCATTCCCACATGACGACCACTGCCCGAGACCAGCACGCCCTTCTCGACCGCTACGACGCGGTCCGCTCCACCACCGAGGCGCTGGCAGCGCCGCTCTCCCCCGAGGACCAGACCGTCCAGTCGATGGCGGACGTCTCCCCCACGAAGTGGCATCGCGCCCACGTCACGTGGTTCTTCGAGACCTTCGTGCTCGCCGACAACGAGCCCGGCTTCGCGCCGTTCCAGGACGCCTACTGGTTCCTGTTCAACAGCTACTACGAGTCGCTCGGCCCGAGGTACGCGCGCGCCGAGCGCGGCTCGATCAGTCGCCCCGGCGCCCACGACGTCGGCGTCTACCGCGGCAACGTCGACGGCCGCATGCGCGACCTCCTCGATCGGCTCGACGAGGGCACGCTCGACAAGATCGCCGACACCGTCGAGCTCGGGTTCCACCACGAGCAGCAGCACCAGGAGCTGCTACTGATGGACATCAAGCACGTCCTCTCGCGCAACCCCCTCCGCCCGGC
>JAFMQY010000085.1:0-12445 GCA_017354415.1 Nocardioides sp. | reverse complement strand
CCGCGGGGACGCCCAGCGCCGAGGCCGCGCCCGACCAGGTCGGCTGGGTCGACTTCGACGGTGGACTGGTCGAGATCGGCCATGACGGTGCCGGGTTCAGCTTCGACAACGAGCTGCCGCGCCACCAGCAGTACCTCCAGCCCTACCGGCTCGCCGACCGCCTGGTCACCAACGCCGAGTGGCTGGAGTTCATGGCCGAAGGCGGCTACTCGCGACACGAGCTCTGGCTGTCGGACGGCTGGGCGAAGGTCCAAGCCGAGGAGTGGCGCGCCCCGTTCTACTGGATCGAGCTCGACGGCCAGTGGTTCGAGCACACCCTCAACGGCACCTGGCCGGTCAACCCCGGTCTCCCGGTCAGCCACGTCAGCTTCTACGAGGCCGAGGCGTTCGCGACCTGGGCGGGCAAACGCCTGCCCAGCGAGGCGGAGTGGGAGCACGCGGCGCGCCGGCTCGAGGAGGAGAGTCCCGACCTCACGCCCGACCAGCTCGGCAACCTCGCCGACGCCGCCAGCTACCACCCACGCCCCGCGGGTCCCGCGACCGGAGGTCTCCGGCAGATGTTCGGCGACTGCTGGGAGTGGACCTCCTCCGCCTACCACGCCTACCCGGGCTTCCACCCGCCCGCCGGCGCCATCGGCGAGTACAACGGCAAGTTCATGTCCAACCAGATGGTCCTGCGCGGCGGGTGCGCCTTCACGCCCGCCGGTCACGCCCGCGCCTCCTACCGCAACTTCTTCCCGCACACCGCCCGGTGGGCGCTGTCCGGTGTGCGGCTGGCCGAGGACAAGGCGGCGTGAACCGGACGACGGTGTCTGTGCTGCTGCCGCCCGGGTCGGCGAGTGCTGCGCTCGTGCAGGACGTCCGCCGCGGCCTCGGCTCCCCGCCGCTGACCCTGCCGCCCAAGTGGCTGTACGACGACGAGGGCTCGCGGCTGTTCGACGAGATCACCCGCCTTCCGGGGTACTACCCGACGGAGGCCGAGCGCGAGGTGCTGCTCGGCCGGGCCGACGAGATCGCGCGACTGTCGGGAGCGAGCACGCTCGTCGAGCTCGGCAGCGGCACCAGCGACAAGACGCATGCGCTGCTGCACGCCTTCCGGGCCACCGGACAGCTTCGGCGCTTCGTCCCGGTGGACGTCTCCGAGGCCACCCTCCGCCAGGCTGCCGAGCAGATCGCCACGACGTACGACGTGGCGGTGGAGGCGGTGGTCGGCGACTTCACCCTGCACCTCGGTCACCTGCCGCGTGACGACCGGAAGCTCGTCGCCTTCCTGGGCGGCACCATCGGAAACCTCTACGTCGAGGAGCGGCGGGCCTTCCTGGGCGCGCTCTCCGACTCGCTCGAGCCTGGCGACGTGCTGCTGCTCGGCACCGACCTGGTCAAGCACGCCGACCGCCTGATCTCGGCGTACGACGACCCCTGGGGCGTCACCGACCGGTTCGTGCGCAACGGACTGCGGGTGCTCAACCGCGAGCTGGGTGCCGACTTCGACGTGGGGGGCTTCACCTACGTGCCGTTCTGGGATCCCCACCTGCAGCGGATGGATCTCCGGCTCCGAGCCGAGACGCCGATGCACGTCAGCGTTCCCGGAGCCGACCTCGAGCTCCACCTGGCAAGTGGCGAGGAGATCCGCATGGAGATCTCGACCAAGTTCACCCTCGAGGGCATCCGCGAGGAGCTCGAGGCTGTCGGCTTGATCCCGGTGGAGTCCTGGGCCGACGCGCGAGATGATTTCGCGGTCACGCTGGCACGCAAGGGGACCTGACGTGACGTCCATGCGGAGTCACAGCCGATGCCCATCACGGTCGAGGAGTACGCCGGGCCCCATCGCGACCTGGCGTGGTCCTTCCGCGAGGTCGAGCACTCCGAACGCCTGCTGAACACCTACATCGACCTGGGACGCGTGTGGGTTGCCCGCACCGACTCCGGCGAGATCGTGGGTCACCTCCAGGCTGTTGCGCGCGATGCCCGGACATGGGAGGTCGCCAGCCTCGCCCTCGTCGAGAGCGTGCGGCGACAGGGGTGGGGGCGGCGACTGTTGGAGCACGCCGCCGAGCAGGCGAGGCAAGCGGGCGCGAGCCGGGTGATCGTCTCGACCGCCGCCGCCGACGTGGGCAACCTCCGCTTCTACCAGCGGTGCGGTTTCCGGATGACCCACGTCGTGCGTGACGCGTTCACGGCGTACCAGGGCTATCCCGACGGCCTGGAGATCGACGGCATCCCGTTGCGCGACCAGGTCTGGTTCGACCGGCGGGTGTGACCTCGGGCGACTCACACCCCTCGCACCGACCAGGCAAAGCCGGGGCGCGTCCGCCCACGAGCGGCGCGTCTCCGCCCCCCGGGCTGATGCGCCGGGGGGCGGAGGCGGACCAGGGGCCGCACGAGCCATGAAGCCGCCTGTCTGAACGGCCCGGCCGGGGGCCTCACGGCAGTCGAGGTGGCACGGTGGCCTGCCAGCACCCCGGGGACGGCCGTCTAGACGGTCACTCCGTCCAGCACCGCGGCCACGTCGGCCTTCGTCGTCGCGGCTTCGAGTGCCGACACCTTGTCGGCGTCCACGAAGACCTTGGCGATCTTTCCCAGCAGCGCCAGGTGCTCGTCGCCAACTCCGGCGACACCGACGACGAACTTCGCCTGCTTGCCCTTCCAGTCGATCCCCTGCGGATAGCGGACGAAGGAGAGCCCACTGGCGAGGATCAACCCCTTCGCCTCGTTGGTCCCGTGCGGGATCGCCAGCGAGTTGCCCATGTAGGTCGACACGGACTTCTCCCGTTCGTGCATCGACCGGACGTACGCCGGCTCGACCGACCCGCTCGCGACCAGCAGCTCGCCCGCCTCGGTGATGGCCTCGTCCATCGTCCCGGCGTTCCCGTCGAGCACGATCGCACTCTCCGGGAGGAGAGCACCTAGGCCCGCGGACTCCGCGGGCTCGGGGGCGACAGCTCCCGTGTCGGAGTTCGTCGCGTTGGTCGTGCCTAGGAGCGCGACGATCTCGTCGTACTTCGGGCTTCCCATGAAGTTGTCCACCGACACCTGGACCGCCGAGGGCGTGCGCTCGTGAGCACGAGCCGTGAGGTCCTGGTGGGTGACGACCAGGTCGAAGGAGTCGTCGAGGTTGGAGATCGCCTTGTTCACCACGGTGACGTCGGAGTACCCGGCCCCCTTGATCTTGTTGCGGAGCACCGACGCGCCCATCGCCGAGGACCCCATGCCTGCGTCGCAGGCGAAGACGATCGAGTGGATGGGGCCGCTCGATGCCTCGGCGCCGGTGCCGATGACGGCGGCCGTAGCAGCCGACTCCTTGCCCTTCATGGACGTCATGACCCCCATCGCGGCGAGCAGGTCGCCGCCCTCCTCGTGGTCGCCCTTGTCCATGCGCAGGAGCAGCCCGGCGATCACGAACGTGACCGCGGCACCACAGATGACCGACAGGGTGACGCCGAGCAGGCTGTCCGGCGGCGTCTGCGCGTAGACCGCGAAGATCGACCCTGGCGCCGCCGGGGCCCGGAGCCCGGAATGGAACGTCACATTGATGAAGATCTGGGTCATGCCACCGGCGATCATGGCCACGATGAGCCGCGGCTTCATCAGCACGTAGGGGAAGTAGACCTCGTGGATGCCCCCGAGGAACTGGATGATCGCGGCGCCCGGGGCCGTGGCCTTGGCCAGACCCTTGCCGAACACCGTGTAGGCCATCAGCAACCCGAAACCGGCTGCGGGGTTGGCCTCGAGCAGGAACAGCACCGACTTCCCGGACTGCTGCGCCTGCTGGATCCCGAGAGGCGTCAGGACGCCGTGGTTGACCGCGTTGTTGAGGAACAGCACCTTCGCGGGCTCGATGAAGAACGACGTGAACGGCAGGACGTCGTGGCTGACCAGCCAGTTGACGGCGTCTCCCAGCCGGTCGATCACCCACAGCAGCGGGGGCGCGAGGACGAACATGCCGGCGATGGCCATGAGCCCGCCGAGGATGCCGGCGGAGAAGTTGTCCACGAGCATCTCGAAGCCGGGTTTGATCTTGCCCGCCCACAGCCCGTCCACATGCTTCATCAGCCACGCGGTCAACGGGCCCATGATCATCGCGCCGAGGAACATCGGCGACGGCGCCTGGTCGGCCCTGAGGAAGATCGGGTCCGACGTCGCCATGATCACACCGAGGACGGCGAAGCCGCCGACCACGCCGCCCCGCACGCCGTACACCATCCGTCCGCCGGTGTAGGCGATCAGCACGGGGAGGATGTAGAAGATGCCGGGGTCGACGATCGTGGCGATCTTCGCGTTCGGTGTCCAGCCGACCGGGATGAAGAACGCCGTGAGCAGGCCCCACGCGATGATCGCGGCGATGTTGGGCATGATCATGTTCGACAAGAAGGTGCCGAACTTCTGGACGTGGACGCGGACGGAGGTCCGGGTCGGCGGTGGTGCGGTGGCAGTGACCATGCTGGTCCTTTCTCAGTCGGCCGACGCGGTGCCGTGCGGCCGGGGTGACCATCGTCACGTGATTCTTTGGTTGTCTTCATATCGCCCGGCACTTGCCTTCGTCAAGAGTCTGAAGCAAACTAATTCCAAGCAATAACAGTTGAACGGGCACGACTGGCCCAGGAGGAGCGTCATGAAGGCACTGCGTTTCTACGCACCAGAGGACGTCCGGCTCGAGGAGGTTCCCGAGCCTGGGTGCGGGCCCGACGAGATCAAGCTGCGAGTGCGGAACTGCTCGACCTGCGGCACGGACGTGAAGATCTTCTACAACGGCCACCAGAACCTCACCCCGCCCCGGATCACCGGCCACGAGATAGCCGGAGAGGTCGTCGAGGTCGGCACCGCCGTCAACGCGACATACGGCTCGGACTGGCAGATCGGCGACCGCGCCCAGGTGATCGCCGCCGTCCCGTGCGGTGAGTGTCACGAGTGCCGCAAGGGCTGGATGGCGGTCTGCCAGAACCAGACCTCGGTCGGCTACCAGTACGACGGCGGGTTCGCCGAGTACATGATCGTGCCGCGCGAGGTGCTGAAGGTCGACGGGCTCAACCGGATCCCCGACAACGTCGGGTACGACGAGGCGTCGGCAGCCGAGCCCTTCGCCTGCGCCATCAACGCCCAGGAGCTGCTCGGCATCGAGGAGGGCGACACCGTCGTCGTCTTCGGTGCCGGTCCGATCGGCTGCATGCACATCCGCATCGCCCGCGGTGTGCACGGCTGCGGACCGGTGTACCTCGTCGACGTCAACGCCGAGCGGCTGAAGATGTCAGCCGACGCGGTCCAGCCCGACGAAACGATCGACGGCTCCGAGGTGGACGTCGTCGAACGCGTGATGGAACTGACCGGCGGCCGCGGCGCCGACGTCATCATCACCGCCACCGCTGCCAACATCACCCAGGAACAGGCCATCTCCATGGCGGCCCGGAACGGCCGGATCTCGTTCTTCGGCGGACTCCCCAAGACCGACCCGTTCATCAGGTGCGACTCCAACCTGGTGCACTACCGCCAGCTGCACATCCACGGCGCCAACGGCTCGGCTCCCGAGCACAACAAGCGGGCCCTGGAGTACATCTCCACCGGCCAGGTGCCCGTCAAGGACCTGATCACCGAGCACATCCCACTGGAGCGGGTCCTCGACGCGTTCCAGATCGTCAAGAACGGGGAGGCCATCAAGGTCACGGTCGAGCCCTGATGGCTTGACAGCCCAAACGTTCAAGTATAAAACCAGGCAAACACAGGTCTGTGGGGAACGGGGTCCTGGATGACGATGTATGCCGCGGAGCGCCAGCAGGCGATGGCCGAGCTGGTGACCCGGCGCGGTCGGGTCTCCGTGGCAGACCTTGCGGTCGAATTCGGCGTCACCACCGAGACCATCCGCCGCGACCTGGACACCCTCGAAGGGCTGCACCTGCTGCGCCGAGTGCACGGTGGAGCGCTCAAGGCGAACTCGTTCACCGTGCTCGAGGTCGGCCTGTCCGACCGGGGACTGTCCCACCCGGAGGAGAAGCGGCGGATCGCCGAGGCGGCACTGACGTTCCTGCCCGCCGGGGACGCAGCCATCATCTTCGACGCGGGGACGACCACGATCCAGCTGGCCGCGATGCTCCCCATGGACCACCGGATCACCGCGCTCACACATGCGATCCCCGTCGCGGCCAGGCTCGCGGACCAGCCGAACGTCGAGCTCCACCTCCTGCCCGGCCGCGTGCGTAACAACACCCACGCCGCCGTCGGGGTCGAGACGGTCACCGCGCTGGCGCGGGTGCGGGCAGAGGTGGCGTTCGTCGGCACCAACGGGATCACCCTCGAGCATGGCCTCTCCACGCCCGACCACGCAGAAGCTGCGACGAAGACCGCGATGGTGGCCAGCGCCCAGCTGGTGGTCGTCCTCGCAGACTCCAGCAAGATAGGAGAAGAGCGCACGGTGCGCTTCGCCGACCTCGCCGACATCGACGTGCTCGTCACGGACGTCGGAGCCGATCCTGCACAAGTCGCGGCCTTCCGGGACGCCGGCGTCCACGTGGTCACCGCATGAACCGGCACCGGGCTCACCGCTGCCGAGGCGAGCGGTACGACGCGCTGGGTCTGCGTGTCGTGCTCACCTGAGCCCGCGGTCGCCTGAGGGCCGGTTCGACTCGGCGGTGAGTAGGACTGCCCCGGGTGGTGGGCGCAGGCGTCGTCCGTCTGGGCGAGCCGGGAGCGTGTGGGCAGGCATCGACATGCGGAGTCCACCACGCGAAGGTCCGAGATGCGGTCGGGGCAGGCGCCATCGTGGCAGGACGACGGATCCGTCAGGAGGAACAGTTCAGATCCGTCTCGATCGAGGACACCAGAGTGCTGAGGTCGGTGGCGGCGGTCGCCGCGGCCGTCTGGACTTCGGCGACACTGTTCGCCGCGCGGAGCTGGTCCACGTCGGTCCGGAGCTTGTCCAGCTGCGGCTGCAGCTTCTCGCGCTCCTGGGCTCCGAGCTCGGCCATGGCGCTCTTGAGGCCCCCCGCCGCTGTCCGGAGACCGCCGAGCGCGTCCTTGGCCTTACCCAGGTTGCCCGCTCGTACGTCGTCGGCCACCTTGCTCAGCGCATCGCGGACATCGGCCTGCGCCGCGCACACCTTCGCCTCCGCCGTCGGAGCGGAGTTCGAGCTTCCACACCCGGTGGCGCCCACGGCGACCAGGAGGGTCACCACCACGCCTGCTGCGCCCCGCTTCACGAGTGACCTCATCCGGGCCTCCCTCCCCCGGCGACCCGGTCCCCCGGCCCGAGCTGGAACGGTACGGCGTCGCCGGTCGTCCGTGACGATCCTGCCCCGTTTTGCGACGGGTGGGAACGCCGTGGCTCCCCGGTCCCGGCGCCGAGGGCTCTAGGACTCGAGCCGGTCCTGAGCGACGCGCTCCTTCGACATGGCCGCCTCTGGGATCTCGCGCGTCTCCACGATCGTGCGAGCGACCTCGACCAGCTTGGTGTTCGTGGTCGAGGACAGGCGTCGCAGGAAGCCGAAGGACTGGTCGACGGTCAGGCCGAAGCGCTCCATCACCACGCCCTGCGCGAGCCCGATCTGGTGGCGTGAGTCCACGGCCGTCTCCAGCCCGTCCACCAGCCGTGCTGTTGCCAGCGCGTTGGCGGCATGGGTGGCATAGAGGATGGCGAGCTCGACATCGTCGTGATCGGCGAATCCCCCCTCACGCCGGGAGTACATCGTGAGCGCGCACCGAGGCTCGGAGCCGGCGTACGCCAGCACGGTCAGGAGAGACCCGACGCCGAGCGCGGCGGCGCCGGGCCCCCACTCCGGCCAGCGGGGGTCATCTGCCACCGAGCCGCTCCGGAACGAGTCCGCCTGCTGCACGCTGTCGAGGCACGGACCCTCCCCGAGGGTGACCTGGAGCTCGTCGGCGCTCGCGGCGAGGTCGTCGGTGGCCGCCAGGGTGCGGAGCCGGTCGTGCCGGGCCCGCACCGTCAGGCTCACCGACTCGGCGTCGGGGACGATCTCGACCGCGCGGTTGACGATCGAGCGCACGGTCAGCTCTTCGGTGGGCTCGGCGAGCAGCTCCGTGGCGACGGCCGCGAGATCGGCCGCCACGTCGGAAGAGTCCATGCGGCCCTCCGAGGGTGCGTGCGGACCGGCGAGGGGCTCCGCTCCATCGATGGTGGGTAGTTCGGGAGCCGATGGTTCGGCCCCGGGGTGGAGGCTACTCCTCGGTACACAGCGGGCCCGACTCGCCCGCCTGCGAACCCCCCCGGACACGGGACGGCCCGCCGGCCCTCTGTCTTCAGCCGACGGACCTCCCGCAGACCGCGCCGCGCGTCGCGGACGGCGGTTCTCTAGGGGTACCCGTGCCGGCGACTTTGATGTGCGGACGTGCGGCACGGGGATGGAACCGACGGGGACGGGTACGAAAGTGCAAGACGCATCGACTGACGCATCAATCTGGCGAGGAGGAGCAATGCCCAACAGGTCCGCCAACGTCAAGAACGAGAAGCAGTACGAGGCCCTCAAGGACAAGGGCATGTCCAAGCAGCGCGCGGCGCGGATCGCCAACAGCCCGGGCGCGTCCAGCCGGGGTGGGAAGAGCAGCGGCTCCGGCAGCGACAGCTCGCAGGGCGGCACCACGGCGCAGAAGAAGAAGGCCGGACGCAAGGGCGGCAAGGCCGCCAGCAAGAAGAGCTGACCCTCCGCGACCCCGTCGTCAGTGCGACCGCTCGCGGAGCCAGGGGATGAGGCCGCCCGCGAGCAACACCTCGACCTGACGCGGAGAGAGCGACTGCCGCACGACGTACGTCGCATCACGTGTCGTGTTGCGCAGGGTCATGGTCTCGTCCAGGAGGGCCGCGCGGACGTCCGTCAGCTCCAGCACGTCGCCGACCTCGATCCCGTCGTGGTCTGACTCGTCGACGAGCTCGACCGGGAGGATCCCGAAGTTCACGAGGTTCTGCCAGTGGATGCGGGCGTAGGACTGCGCCACCACCATCCGCAGGCCGAGGTGGCGCGGAGCGATTGCGGCGTGCTCACGGGAGGATCCCTGCCCGTAGTTGGCGCCCCCGACGATCACGTGACCCGTGCTGTCGCGGCAGTCGAGAGCAGCGGCGGGATAGCCGGGATCGACGTCACGGAACGCGAACTCGGCGAGCTTGGGGATGTTGCTGCGGTAGGGCAGGGCCTCGGCGCCTGCGGGCATGATCGTGTCGGTCGAGATGTCGTCACCGACGACGACGAGCACGGGAGCCCGTAGCTGGTCGGGGAAGGGGTCGAGCTCGGGCAGGTCGCCGATGTTGGATCCCTTGACCAGCTCGACCGCCGACGCCTCGTTCTCGTCGAGCGGTGGCTCCAGCATCGCGGTGTTGACGCTCGACTCCGCAGGCAGGTCGAGGGACGGAGGCTCGATCCCGAGCCGGCCGGGGAGGGTGCGCGGATCGGTGATCACACCGGTCAACGCAGAGGCCGCCGCGGTCTCGGGTGAGCACAGGTAGACGTGGTCGTCGGCCGTGCCCGAACGACCGGGGAAGTTTCGGGGCATCGTGCGCAGGCTGTTGCCGTCGCTGGTCGGTGACTGGCCCATCCCGATGCAGCCGAGGCAGCCGGACTGGTGCAGTCGCGCCCCGGCGGCCACCAAGTCGAACGTCGCGCCCATCTGCGTCAGGTCCTGCAGTATCTGCCGCGACGTCGGATTGACGTCGAAGGACACCGTGGCAGCCGTCTGCCGGTCCTTCACGATCGCGGCCGCCATCGCGAAGTCGCGCAGACCGGGGTTGGCCGACGAGCCGATCACCACCTGCTCGATCTCGGTGCCGGCCACGTCCTCGACCGGCACGACGTTGCCGGGCGAGCTCGGCGTGGCCACCAGCGGCCGGACCGCCGCCAGGTCGATCGCCTCGTGCACGTCGTACTCGGCACCCTCGTCCGGCACGAGCTCGACGAAGTCTTCCTCTCGCCGCTCCGACCGCAGGAACTCGCGGACGCGGTCGTCGGACGGGAAGACCGTGCTGGTCGCGCCCAGCTCGGCCCCCATGTTGGCGATCACGTGCCGGTCCATGGCCGTGAGCGTCTCGACCCCGGGCCCGTAGTACTCGATCACCCGGTTCACGCCGCCCTTGACGTCGTGGCGACGCAGCATCTCCAGGATCACGTCCTTGGCGCTCACCCACGGTCGGAGACGGTTGGTCAGCCGCACGCCCCACACCTGGGGCATCCGCAGGTGGACGGGCTCTCCGGCGATCGCCCGGGCGACCTCGATGCCGCCGAGCCCGATCGCCAGCATCCCCAACGACCCGGCGGCCGGCGTGTGGCTGTCGCTGCCGACCATGGTCTTCCCCGGGATGCCGAAGCGCTGCATGTGTGTCGGGTGGGAGACGCCGTTCCCGGCCTTGGAGAACCACAGCCCGAACCGGCGGCAGGCGGAGCGGAGGAACTCGTGGTCCTCGGCGTTGCGGCTCCCCGACTGCAGCAGGTTGTGGTCGACATATTGCACCGACACCTCGGTGCGCGCCCGGTCGAGACCCATGGCCTCGAGCTCGAGCATGACCATCGTGCCGGTCGCGTCCTGGGTCAACGTCTGGTCGATCCGGAGTCCGATCTCCTCGCCCGGGTTCGCCTCCCCCTCGACCAGGTGGGCATCGATGAGCTTCTGGGTCACGTTCTGCGGCATCACACCTCCGCCAGGTCCAGGGCGACGGTCGACATCGCGACGGCCGCGCTCGTCAACGCCGTACGACGGTGCACCTCCGAGCGCACGATCACGGGGACCATGCTCGCGGCGTGAGCGAGGTCGACGGCGATGCCCGGTCTCCGGGTGCGAGGCCCGAAGGCGAGGTCCGCGGCAGCTTGGAGCACCAGGCGCAGACCCAGCACCCGGGCCAGGAGCCGGACCCCCGGGTCTTCGCGGTCCGGACCACCGACAACGGTCACGACGGGGCATGGGACCGCCATGCAGAGTCCTCCCGTCACGAGCCGCACCGCGGTCGCGCCCCTCATCGCCGCGCGACCGCCCGGACGGCGGCCGCGGCGCCGAGCAGCAGGGCCAGGCCCGTGGCTGCCACAGCGCCGTGGTGCTGCGAGGCCCATACCTGCGGCGAGTGGGCGTGGGACTCGTCGCCGAAGAGGCCATGGGCGCCGAAGTCCCGACCCTGCGGTCCGTCCGCCGGCTCCCAGAGGTTCGCGGGCTGGTCAGGAGGCTTGGGCTGGTCCGTCTGCTGGGAGGAGAAGCCGGTGCGCGCCAGGTAGCGGTCGAGCAGCCCCGGCGCGACGGCGTTCACGAGGAGCGTCGCGGCCGTGGTCTCCCCCACCCAGTACTCGCGGCGCTGCGGATGGTCGGCGGCGTACACCACCGCGCGGGCGGCCAGCTCGGGCTGGTAGATCGGCGGCACCGGCTGGGCCCGCTTCGGCAGCCGCGACAGGACCCACTCGAACTGCGGGGTGTTGACCGCCGGCATCTGCACCATCGTCACGCGGACGCGGCTCTCGTCGTGCAGGAGCTCGGTGCGAACGGACTCGTGGAAGCCCTGGGTCGCGTGCTTCGCGCCGCAGTACGCGCTCTGCAGGGGGATCCCGCGGTAGGCCAGGGTCGAGCCGACCTGAACGATCGTGCCCCGATCGCGCGGCAGCATCCGGCTCAGCGCGGCCCGGGTGCCGTTGACGAACCCGAGGTAGGTCACCTGGGTGACCCGCTCGAACTCGTCGGGCTCGATGTCGACGAACTTCGCGAAGACCGAGGTGAAGGCGACGTTGACCCAGACATCGATCTCACCGAGGTCGTGCTCGACCTGGTCAGCCACGTCCTCCAGCGCCTTCCAGTCGGCGACGTCGACGGCGTACGTCGCGGCTCTCGCGCCGAGCGACTCGGCCTCGGCACGCGCACCGTCCAGGCCCTTCTGACCGCGGGCGACCAGTGCGACGCTGTCGCCGCGCGCCGCGAACGCCTTCGCCGCCGCGCGGCCGATGCCGCCTGACGCACCGGTCACGACGACGACGCGTGGACCATCAGAAACCTTGCTCATGGGACCTCCCCAGGGTGTCGCTGGTCAGGGTGTGTGCGGTCTCGATCAGGAGCGCGTGGACGAACGCCTGCGGCAGGTTGCCCCGCAGCTGTCGCTGGACGACGTCGAACTCCTCGGTGAACAGGCCGGGCGGGCCGAGCGCTCCGCGGTTGCGCTCGAGCCACCGCACGGCGGTGTACGCGTCGCCTTGCTGGTGCAGGGCGAGGGCAACGTGGAAGCCGCACAGCAGAAACGCGCCCTCGGCCTCGTGCAACGGGCCGGGCCGGTGCCGGAAGCGGTAGACGTACCCGTCCTCCGCGAGGTCGTCGATGACGGCGCGCACCGTCGCGACGCTGCGCGGGTCGTCGGCGGGGACGGCTCCGCGGATCGCCGGCAACAGCAGGGCGGCGTCGACAGCGGGATCGTCCGGCGCCCTCTGCCACCGCCCGCTCGGGTGCACGCAGTCGCGGCTCGCGTCGGCGACGATCCGGTCGGCAAGGC
>JAFMQY010000322.1 GCA_017354415.1 Nocardioides sp. | reverse complement strand
GTCGATCTCGGGGGGTTGGCAGGACCGGACCGTGCGTCCGCGGAGGTGCCAGGGAGCGGCACGCCGTCAGTCGTGAGGGGCTTGGCATCCGTCGTAGGTGCGCAACGATTCGTGTCGGGAGAGCCGGGTACGGCGGTTGCGGACCACGGCCTCGCTCACCACGCTGAGCGACGCGACGGTGCTGATCGCGGCCAGGCTCAGGACCACGGTCACGTAGGTGGTCAGCACGCCCAGGTCGAGGGAGAACATGACGGATCCTTTCTACGATTGTAGAGGATTCTACGTTTGTAGAAGATACGTTGCCCCCGTCCCCCGCACAACGCGACGCGTAGTCTCGTGCGTCACAGAGCCCGCCCGGCGAGGAGGTCCGATGACGCAGGCGCCCGCGCGCAGCACGCGCATGGAGCTCCTGCTGACGTCGGCGATGCGGGTCGTGGCCGAGCACGGACTCCGGGGACTCACGCACCGGGCTGTCGACCGCGCTGCCGGACTTCCCGAGGGGAGCTGTTCGGCCTACCTCCGGACACGGGAGGCGCTGGTTCTCGGGCTCACCGGATACGTCTCTGAGGGGTGCGCCGGGCAGGTGCGCGACCTGGCGGCCGAGCTCAGCGAGGTACCGGTGAACGACAACCGGGCCGTCGAGATCGTCGCCCGCGCCCTGCTGCGCTGGGTGGACGAACGCAACCTCCTCGTGGCTCGGTTGGAGCTCACACTCCAGGCCTCGCGCGACGCGGAGCTCGCGGCGGTCCTCGGGGTCCATCACCGGGTGCTCGTCGACGTGGTCTCCGAGCTGCTGACCGACCGCGCGAAGCCGCACGGCGCCGCGGCCGCGGAGACCTTGGTCGCGTCGTTCGACGGCGTCATGATCGGCGCGCTCGGCCGGCCGGTGGCGCAGCGGAAGGCGTTCGTACGCCGCTCGGTCGAGGCGCTGATGGCCGGGCTAGGGTGAGGGCGACCCGCCTCCCTGTCCGATCGGAGTTCCCGTGCCCGAAGCCGTCCTCGTCTCCGCCGCCCGTTCGCCCATCGGCCGTGCGGTCAAGGGCTCCCTCAAGGACGTCCGCCCGGACGACCTGGCGGCTCAGATGATCCGGACGGCTCTGGACAAGATCCCGGCGCTCGACCCGCACGACGTGGACGACGTCTATCTCGGCTGTGGCCTTCCCGGGGGCGAGGGCGGCTTCAACATGGCGCGCATCGTCAACGTGAAGAACGGCATGGACGACGTCCCGGGTGCGACCATCACCCGGTACTGCGCCTCCTCGGTGCAGACCACACGGATGGCGTTCCACGCCATCAAGGCGGGCGAGGGCGATGTCTTCGTCTCGGCCGGGGTCGAGACGGTGTCGCGCTACGCGAAGGGCAACTCCGACTCCTGGCCCGACACCCGCAACCCGGAGTTCGCCGAGGCGATCGCCCGCACCGCCCACCTCGCCGAGCACGGATCCCGTGGGGAGGCCTGGCACGACCCCCGCGAGGACGGCAACGTGCCCGACGCGTACATCGCGATGGGCCAGACGGCGGAGAACGTCGCCACCCTGCGCGGCCTGAGCCGACTCGAGCTCGACGAGTTCGGGGTCCGCTCGCAGAACCTCGCTGAGAAGGCGATCGCTGACGGCTTCTGGGCGCGTGAGATCACACCGGTCACCACGCCGGACGGCACGGTCGTGGCCACAGACGACGGGCCGCGTGCCGGCGTGACCCTCGAGTCGGTCTCCGGCCTGAAGCCGGTCTTCCGGCCGGACGGCGTGGTCACGGCCGGCAACTGCTGCCCGCTCAACGACGGGGCGGCGGCCGTGGTCGTGATGTCCGACACCCGGGCCGCCGAGCTCGGGATCACGCCCCTGGCCCGGATCGTCGCCACCGGTGTCAGCGCCCTCTCCCCCGAGATCATGGGCCTCGGCCCGGTCGAGGCCACCCGGCGCGCCCTGGCGCATGCCGGGATGGCGATCGGTGACATCGACCTGGTCGAGATCAACGAGGCGTTCGCGGCCCAGGTCGTCCCGTCGTACCAGGACCTCGGGATCGACCTCGACCGGCTCAACGTCAATGGTGGTGCGATCGCGGTGGGACACCCGTTCGGGATGACCGGCGCCCGACTCCAGAACACGATGCTCAACTCCCTCGACTGGCACGACAAGTCCACCGGGTTGATCACGATGTGCGTCGGCGGCGGTCAGGGCATGGCACTGATCCTCGAGCGACTCTCCTGACCCGTCGAGGCAGCCGGGACCTGCACTTCCGGGTGCCAGTCGATAACCTTCACCCATGTCCGAGTCACGGGGGACACGCTGGCTGGACGCCGAACAGCAGGCGTCGTGGCGCGCGTTTGTCGTGGGTCTGAC
>JAFMQY010000211.1 GCA_017354415.1 Nocardioides sp. | reverse complement strand
GGGGGGGGGGGGGGCGCCGCCGTCTGGACCTCGACCCACGACTCGGTGCAGGCCTCGCCGGTGCTCACCCAGTCCGGCGGCTCGACCGCGCAGACCGCCACGACCGGCTCGATCGAGAAGGTCGCCCAGAACGTGCTGCCCTCGGTCGTGATGATCAACGTCAGCGGCCCCGACGGTGCGGGCAGCGGCTCGGGGATCATCCTCAGCGGCGACGGCAAGATCCTCACCAACAACCACGTGGTCGCGCTGGCGGGCCAGAACGGCCAGCTGAGCGTGTCGTTCAACGACGGCTCCCACGCCAACGCCAAGATCCTCGGCACCGACCCGCTCACCGACACCGCCGTGATCCAGGCGGAGGGGGTCCACAACCTCACCCCGGCGGCCCTGGGTCACTCGTCCTCCCTCCAGGTGGGTCAGAGCGTGGTCGCGATCGGCTCGCCGTTCGGCCTCGACGCCACCGTCACCAGCGGCATCGTCAGCGCGCTGAACCGGCCCGTGAACGTCGGACAGGTCAGCCAGGGCAACGAGACCGTCTACCCGGCGATCCAGACCGACGCGGCGATCAACCCGGGCAACTCCGGTGGCCCCCTGGTCAACCTGGCCGGTGAGGTCGTCGGCATCAACGCCTCGATCCAGACCTCCACGAACACCGCGGGTGGCGAGCCGGGCTCGATCGGCCTCGGTTTCGCGATCCCGATCGACGAGGTGCTGCCGATCGTGCAGCAGATGATCAAGGGTGAGACTCCGACCCACGCACGGCTCGGGATCGCTGTCGAGAGCGCGGCGACCGGCAGCAGCGCACAGATCACCGACGGCGCCAAGATCGCGAAGGTCGACGCCGGGTCGGCCGCCGCCGGCGTCGGGCTCAAGACCGGTGACGTGATCACCAAGGTCAACGACCACCTGATCACCTCGTCCGACAGCCTGGTCGCAATCATCCGGTCGTACCGGCCCGGCGACACGGTCACCGTCACCTACGAGCGAGGAGGCAGCACGCACACGGTCCAGGTCACGCTGGACTCCGACGCAGCCACGACGAACTCGTAGGCCTCCAGATGTCGGGAGCCCGGACACGTCCACAGCGCCGGTGACGTGTCCGGGTGTCCCGCACCACCCGGCACAACCACAACGTCATACGCGCGACGAGGTGTCGAGGGCTCCGAACGTATGACGTTGTGCCGGGTACGGCGCGTCAGCGGGCGCGACGGACCCGGGTCTCGTCCCAGACGGGACCGTCCGACTCGTACACGTCGCCGTCCGCGCCGTAGACCAGGAACCGGTCGAAGCCGCGAGCGAACCACCGGTCGTGGGTGACCGCGAGGACCGTCCCCTCGAACGCCTCCAGGCCGGCCTCCAGCGCCTCCGCTGACTGCACGTCGAGGTTGTCGGTCGGCTCGTCGAGGAGCAGCAGCGTGGCCCCGGACAGCTCGAGCAGCAGGATCTGGAAGCGCGCCTGCTGGCCGCCGGACAGCGACTCGAACCTCTGCTCCGACGCGTGAGCCAGCTCGTAGCGGTCCAGGACTCGCGCCGCCGCCTCGCGGCCCATCCCGTCTCGGTGGTCGTCACCTCGGTGCAGGATCTCCAGCAGGGTCCGGCCGAGCAGCTCGGGGTGCTCGTGGGTCTGCACGAACCAGCCGGGCCGCACCCGCGCTCCGAGCTTCGCCCGGCCGGTGTGCTTCACCGGGTCGATCCGGCTGTCGTCGACCGGCCGGTGCTCGACGTCGGGGTCGGAGCCGCCCGCTGCCAGCAGCCGCAGGAAGTGGGACTTGCCCGACCCGTTGCTTCCCAGCACCGCGACACGCTCGCCGTACCAGACCTCGAGGTCGAAGGGCTTCATCAGCCCGGTCAGCTCGAGCCGCTCGCAGATCACCGAGCGCTTGCCGGTGCGACCGCCCTTCAACCGCATGGAGACCTGCTGCTCACGGGGCTGCTCGGTCGGCGGGCCGGCCTCCTCGAACTTCCGGAGCCTGGTCTGGGCGGCCTGGTATCGCGAGGCCATGTCGGAGTTGTACGCCGCCTTCTGCTTGTACATCAGCATCTGCGCGCGCAGCTTGGAGTGCTCCTCGTCCCAGCGCCTGCGCAGCTCCTCGAAGCGGGCGAACCGGTCGCGCCGCGCCTCGTGGTACGACGTGAACCCCCCGGGGTGCGTCCACGCGGTGTTGCCCGCGCCCGAGGCACTGAGCTCGACGGTGACGATGCGGGTTGCCGTGTTGTTGAGCAGCTCCCGGTCGTGACTGATGAACAGGATCGTCTTCTCCGACTCGCGGATCCGCTCCTCGAGCCAGATCTTGCCCGGCACGTCGAGGAAGTTGTCCGGCTCGTCGAGCAGCAGCACCTCGTCGGGGCCGGCCAGGAGGTACTCCAGCACCAGCCGCTTCTGCTCGCCACCCGAGAGTGTGCGCAGGGCGCGGTACTTCGCCCGGTCGTAGGGGATGCCGAGACCCCGCACCGTGCACACGTCCCACACAACCTCGATGTCGTACCCGCCGGCGTCGGCGTACTCCGCGAGCGCCTCGGCGTACCGCAACTGGGTCTTCTCGTCGTCGCTGTCCATCAGCGCGAGCTCCCAGCGCTCGACCTCGGCGGTCGCCGCCCGCACCCGCGCCGGCGAGACCGAGAGCAACAGATCCGCCACCGTGGGGTCCTCGCCGAGTCCGGTGCCGACCATCTGCCGCATCACGCCGAGGCCGCCGGAGCGGGTGACGACACCGGCCTGGGGTGACAGCTCGCCGGTGATGATCCGGAGCAGCGTGGTCTTGCCGGCGCCGTTGGCGCCGACCAGGGCCACCTTGGCGCCGTCGCCGACGCGGAACGACACGTCGTCGAGCAGCACCCGTCCGTCGGGCAGCTCGAAACGCACTCCAGCGACGTCTACGTGGCCCACGAGGAGCCATTGTCCGCGAGGGGGGTGCGACGTGCACCTCGAAATAACGTCGGCCGTCAGCGGCCGTTCTCCCGCAGGGAGGAGGTGCGGGCCCCGCGCACCGTGAAGAACGCGAAGACTGAGGCTGCGACGACCAGCCCGAGCAGCACCAGGAGGCTGAGCGTCGCGGCCGACCTGAAGTCGAACGACGGCAGCACCCGCGGGGTGAGGTCGCTGTCCACGAAGCCGAGGGTCACGGTCCGGACGACGACGAGCTGCGCGACGCTGCCCGCGGCGACCCCGGCCACCGCGGCGGCGCCGAGGACGACGACGAACTCGGCCACCACTGCGGCCATGACCGCCCTGCGTTTCACGCCGACCACCCGGAGGGACGCGGCGTCGCGGCGTCGTGCCGGGAGCTGGACGGCGAGGTTGGCGGCCAGTCCGGCTATCGCGAGCAGGATCACCAGGACGGTGACCACGACGTACAACCGGAGTGCCAGCGCGAACGCGTCCTGGTCCAGGACGTGTCGCGCCGCTGCCTCGGTCCGGGGGTTGGCGAGCCCACGTGACGCGAGCTCTTCGAGGATCCGTGGGGGCGTGTCGGCGCGGGCCCAGATGTAGACGAGCGTGTCGCTGTTCTCCTGCGAGGCGCTGCGCATGAACGCCGTGAAGTCGATCAGGACCCCGGACGGCCCGCGGAAGGGGATCGACTCGCTCGTCCCGATCGAGCGCACCTTGAACAGACCCGAGACACCGGTGGGGAGCTCGGAGGTCTGGGCGGCCTGCCGTCCCCAGAGCACCGGGATGACGCCAGGGACGTCGGTGGGGCTGATCCCGGCGTACGACTCCGAGGAGCCGGCCCGGAACGTCACGATCAGGCGTCCGCCGGTCAGCTCGGCCTTCTCGACCGCCTGCTTGGTGCCGATCTGCGAGGCCTGGGGCCGCCAGGGCTGGTCGAGGGCTCCCGGGACCGGCTTGCCGTCGACGGTGAAGGACTCGATCGTCGCCCGGCCGTGCATCGCCTCGACGAGTGCGGAGGGGCCTCCGAAGCTGATCGTCTCGAGCTGGCACCCGTCAGTGCAGGCGCGGAGCCGGGCGGTCGCGGTGGAGTGGCCGGGCGGGAACGGGCCGACGAAGATCTCACGCTGGGCGCCGTTGTCGTCGAGCACCAGAACGGAGGCGCCGAGCTCCCGGTAGTCGCCGTCCACCTGGCTGTCGACGGTCATGGTCAGCCGAGAGCCCTCGAGCTCGATCGGCGGCCGTCGTGGGCCGAGCTCGCGCGCCACGTCGGCGGCGGACATCCCCGGCGTCCACTGCGACGGCCACGACGCCACTCGGGCCAGCCGTGTGGAGTCGACGACGACGCGCGGCATCAGGGTGCTGGTGACCTCGTCGGCGTTGGGGAAGTCCTGCCCTGCCGCCATCAGCCACCTGCCCTGGGGGTCGAGCTGGTGGGTCAGCCCGACCGCTCGGCTCAGGGAGAGGTTGGTCGAGTACGACAGCGGCGCGCCGACCTCGGTGGCCGCCGCGCTCGCCCGCCAGGTCGACGCCGCGAGGGACACGCCGACCGTGAACACGGCGACGGTCAGGGCAGCCGTGACCGGGAGGACGATCATCGTCCCCTCGCGGCGGCGGCGCACGGTACGGGCGGCGACGTACGACGACAGGACGCGGCGGCGGCCCGACCAGCGCACCCACAGTCCGGCGACGCCGAGCACCAGAAGGCTCACCAGGAGCCCGGCCGCGACCGCGAGCAGGATCGGGAGCGCGAGGTCGGTGGCGTCCGGAGCCCGGGGACGGGAGCGGCTGGCCGCGATCACCAGAGCGGCGCCTGCTGCAGCGATGAGCGCGAGCCGCAGGATCACCGTCGCCCGGCCCGCACGCGTCGGACGGCGCACGCCGGCGATCTGCGAGCTCAGCGGCTCGGACACCGCGTCGCGCACGATCACCGCGGCGACGACGCCCGTCACCAGGACCACCCCGACCACGGCGAGGATCCCGGCCGCCACGAACGGCACCGGCAGCCCGGGCACCAGCCACGCGCGGGCCAATACCACGGACGAGACGTAGCCGAGCACGACCCCGAGCGGCGTGGCGAACGCGAGTAGCAGCAGCGGCTCGAGCATGCCGAGGAACCACAGCTGGCGTCGGTTGTACCCGCGCAGGGACGCCAGCGCCAGCTCGCCACGGCGCAGGCTCATGGCGGCCGACAACAGCCGGGAGAGCAGCACGAGAGCGACCAGGATCAGCGACAGGACCGCGGGCTCGACGGTCGAGCGGGCGACGCCGCGGCGGTTGAGCAGCTGGTGCACCGTGGGGGGCAGGGCATTCCCCTCCTCGAGAGTGAGCCCCGGCAGAAGGCGCCCGTGCTCGCCGGCGCTCTGGATCGCCTTGACCCGCGCGGCCGCGGCCGCGGCGTCCTCGGGGGTCAGGGTCGCCGGGACCGAGAGGGGCAGGTCGACGGTGACGTACCATGGCTCGGAGCGCAGCTCGATGCCCGCCTGCGTGGTGATCCAGGGGGCCGGCCGCGCGGGGGTCGGTCGCGGAACCACCGTTCCTGCGACTGTCTGCAGCCGACCCGATCCGCCCCAGAACGCGTTGTCGCGGGCGCTGTCGGTGGGGCGGTAGATGCCGACGACGGTGAACGGCGTCGGGTCGCCGTACGGGTTGAAGGTGCTGCCCAGCTTCCACCCGAAGGTGTCCGCGTCGGCCCGCAGGACCGCGATCTCCCCCGGGTTGGTCGGGCAGCGCCCCTCGAGTCGCACGTGCGCGCACGCGCCGGGTGCGGACACGAGCCGCGGCTTGGCCCCCACCTCGGCGCCGGGGAAAGCCGCCACCCCGAGCTCCTGCCACACGATCGCGTGGCCGGGGAGGTAGGCAGGTCCGGACTCGCGGGCGGTCGCGTCCACGGCGTCGACCACGGCTTCGTCCACGGAGTCGCCGACTCCCGGTCTGTAGTCGTAGGTGAGGGCGGTGTTGATGCTCGGCTGCGCGCGGAGCTGGGCTATCACGAACGAGTTCGCGGCGTTGGCCTGATAGCTCGGCCCCACCACCGCCGACGCGATCGCGATCACCGTGAGCAGCAGCGAGCCCAGGCTGAGCACCCAGCGTGCGCGCAGTCCGCGCAGGCCGGTCGCCACGGGCCAACGGAAGCGAGTCATCGTCGGGTTCCCCGCGGCGTTGTCCGGCGGAGGGGCGGAGCGGGAGAGACGGCGAACGTCGTGGGGTGTCTCATCGATCGACCGCCCGGAGGGCGGCCGGCCGGGCGCTGCGGCCGAACCTGGTGAACACCATGGCGCACGAGAGGAGGGTGACGACGGCGGCGCCGGCGACCACGCCTCCCACCGTCCAGGGGCGCAGCCCGATGTCGATCGCGGGTGCGTCTGCCCAGCCGCCGACCAGCCTCATCGGCTCGAGAAGGGTCCGGCTGGTGGCCGCGGCGGTCACGCCGGCCGTCACCCACACGATCACGGCGAGAAGGAGGGCTTCGAGGAGGTAGGCACCGCGGACGGTCCGCGGCCCCACACCGGCGGCCCGCAGGCCGGCCACCTCGACGCGACGGCGCCCGACCTGGCCCGCCAGCCAGGCGAGCAGGTGGGTGAGCGCCACCAGCCCGACGCCGAGCGCCA
>JAFMQY010000321.1 GCA_017354415.1 Nocardioides sp. | reverse complement strand
GGCCGCGGAGCTGCCGTGGGAGGCCTCGCGGCTGGCGGGGCAGGCGGCGATCCGTACCGCCGACGCGCCGCTCGCCCGCCGCCTGCTGGAGCTCGCCCGTGACCTGTCGAGCGCGGAGGTGGCCACCCCGGACGCGACCGCCGACGGCAAGCCCGCCGGACTGTCGGAGCGGGAGGTCGAGGTTGCCCGGCTGGTACTGGCCGGAGCCACCTACCGGGAGATCGGGGCGAGACTGTTCATCTCCCCCAAGACCGTCGAACACCACATCGCGCGCATCCGCACGAAGGTCGGTGCCACCACCCGGGCCGAGTTTGTCGCCGCGCTGCGGGAGCTGCTCGCGCAGGCATGATCTTGTCACTCGGCTGACAGTCGCGACCCCCGCATTGTGATATCCAGATCCCCTAATCGCCCCTCTCGAGCATGGGGATTACCCCGATGCCGGCCAACCGCCGTTAGTCACAAGCTGACTACATGCCCGAGCCGTGGCGGCAGGGCCAGAGTCCAGAAGGGCAACGTCAATGCCGATCGAAGCCACCCAGCTCATCAAGGAAATCGTCCAGGAGATCCTCGGCGACAAGCACGCGGCCGCCCAGTTCATGAAGGACCCGCAGGGGGTCCTCACGGCCAAGGGCGTCAGCGACGCCGACCTCTCCAATGTCAACGTGCGCCAGGTCGTCGGCGACGCGTGCACCTCCGGCTCGGTCCCGCCCGCCATGAGCAGCGCGCTGCAGAGCTACGCCAGCGGCGAATCCGGCCCGAGTTCCTCCGGCCACCAGTCGGTGGAGCGGGTCGTCCAGCAGCTCAGCTACGTGACGAACGTGGCGTACCACGACGACCACAGCGTCACCGACAACTCGACCAACATCGACGACAGCGTCAACATCGACGGCGACGTCCACGGGAACATCAACGTCGACAACGCGAACGCCACCGGCGACGGCGCGGTGGCCGGCAGCGGCGACGGCCACGTGGCCGGCGCGACCGGCGACCACTCGCAGGCCATCGGCGGGGACAACAGCGGGCAGGCCAACACCGGCGACGGCGCGGTGCAGATCGGCAACGAGCCGGGTGAGCACGGAGGCACCGGAGTCATCCGCGGGCTGACCGGGGTGGACGGGCTCGGCGGCGGCATCGGCCCGATCAACACCGGAACCAACACCGGTGTGATGGCCGGCGGCGGCGTCGACCACACCATCGTGGGCGACCACGACACGCAGGCCAACGTGCAGGGCTCGGTGAGCGACAGCGTGTTCAACTTCGGCGGCGGCGACGTGTCCAACATCGGCCACTCGCAGTTGACCGACTCGGCGGTCGGGGCCGGCGGGCACGTCAGCAACGCCTCGGGCAACACTCTGGGCCAGGGCAGCGCCGTGTCGTCCGGCGGCGACGCCGGCGGGTACTCGTCGGACAGCCACAACGTGCACACGACCACGGAGACCAGCACCGTGGACGCGCACGACTCGATCGTCGGCGTCGACCAGGGCCACGGCGACCTGAACCAGGAGGGTCACATCCACAACGACCTCCACCTCCCGCCGCACCCGGTGCTCGAGCCGCTGGACGACAAGCAGCCCTACGACATCGACCACCACCACGGCTGAACGCAACCGCACGTACGGCGGCGGGTCGTGCGGGCCTCGGGTCCGCAGGGCTCGCCGCCGTGTGGAACGGCCAACGGATTGAGGGAGGACGATGAGCGCGCAGCCCGCCCCCGGCGAGCTCGCCAGCCTGAAGAAGGCTGCCGAGGTGGTCGACCTCGGCCTGCGGGCGTGCGAGGCGTACGGCCGGGGTGACCTGGCCGGCCGGCTCAAGGCTGTCCGGCGCTCGCTGGCCGACCCCGCCGTACACATCGTGGTGGCGGGCGAGTTCAAGCAGGGCAAGAGTTCTCTGGTCAACGCATTGATAGGTGCGAACGTCTGTCCGGTCGACGACGACGTGGCCACCGCGGTGCCGACCTATGTGCGGTACGGCCCGCAGGCCAAGGCCGAACTCCTCTTCGACGGCGACCCGATGCGTCGCGAGGAGGTCAGCCTCGAGGAGGTACGCCGGTACGTGGTCGAGGACGGCAGGCCCAGACCCGACGCGTCGGCGCCCAGGGTAGCCGGCGTCGAGGTGGCCGTCCCACGCAACATGCTCGCCGGTGGTCTGGTCATTGTGGACACTCCCGGTGTGGGTGGGCTCGGATCGGCGCACGCGGCCGCGAGCCTCGCCGCGATCACCATGGCACGAGCGGTGATCTTCGTGACCGACGCGTCGCAGGAGCTGACCCGCAGCGAGTTCGACTTCCTGCGCCGGGCGCGCACCATGTGCGACACGGTGATCTGCGTCGTCACCAAAACCGACTTCTACCCG
>JAFMQY010000320.1 GCA_017354415.1 Nocardioides sp. | reverse complement strand
CCCCCCCGGCCCGGATGTCAGGCGAGCGGACCCGCGGGGGTCATCCCCCGGGCAGGCACTAGCCCAGCACTAGCGCTTGTCGGAGGGCAGTTCGCTCATCAGGTCCTCGGCGGTCTCCATGCCCTTGCGCCATACCGACCGGGCGATGATCTTGCGCAGGTCGGCACGGTGCTTGTACTTCGCGGCGATGTCGGTGACCTCGGAGAGCAGGCCCTCGGACAGGGTGGTCGGCTCCAGGCCGAGCGCGAGGAACTGGTCGTTGCGCACCAGCAGTTCGTTCTCGTCGGCCTCCTGCCGCGGGTTGGGCAGGTGCGCGACGTCCGCGCCGGTGATGTCGGAGATCAGCTTGGCCAGGTCGAGCACCCGGTGGGTCTCGGTCATCTGATTCCGGACGAGGACCTTCTCGCCCGGCTGCGGCGGGTTCTCGATCGCGATCTCGATGCACCGCACGGTGTCCTTGATGTGGATGAACGCGCGGGTCTGGCCGCCGGTCCCGTGCACGGTCAGCGGGTGCCCGATCGCGGCCTGCATGAGGAAGCGGTTCAGCACGGTGCCGTAGTCGCCGTCGTAGTCGAACCGGTTGATCAGCCGCTCGTCCCTGACCGTCTGGTCGGTCTGCGTGCCCCACACGATGCCCTGGTGCAGGTCGGTGATGCGGAGCTTGTCGTTCTTCGCGTAGAACGAGAACAGCAGCTGGTCCAGGGTCTTGGTCATGTGGTAGACCGACCCCGGGTTGGCCGGGTGCAGGATCTCGCGCTCCAGCTCGCCGTCCGGCGTGTCCACCTTGACGGTCAGGTACCCCTCGGGAATCGGCGCGCTGCCGGACCAGCCGTACCCGTAGACGCCCATCGTGCCGAGGTGCACGATCGAGGCGTCCACGCCGGTGTCGACGATGGCGGTCAGCAAGTTGTGGGTGGCGCGGACGTTGTTGTCCACGGTGTAGCGCTTGGTCTTCTCCGAGCGCATGGAATACGGCGCGGCGCGCTGCTCGGCAAAGTGCACGATGGCGTCCGGGCGCATGTCAAGAAGCAGGGAGGCCAGCCGGTCGTACTCGGTCGCGAGGTCGATGCCGACGAACCCTATCTCGCGTCCGGACACCTCCTTCCAGGCCCGCAAACGCTCTCCGATCGGGACGATCGGCGTAAGCGAGTCGACCTCAAGATCGATGTCAATTTTCCTGCGGCTGAGGTTGTCCAGGACGGTGACGTCGTGGCCTCGGTCCGACAGGTACAACGACGTCGGCCAGCCACAGAAGCCATCACCGCCAAGTACGAGGACGCGCATTCCGACTCCCATCGCATTCAGCAGCGAACTCTCGCGCCGTCGCCGTGGGGTGAGGGGCGAGGCGCTTATTGCCTCACGGAGTTTACATGTGGAAAGAGTGTCGGCACGTTAAACCACGCACGTCGTATCTCACCGTAGGGTACGTACCCGTTGAGATATGTGACAATCGTCACCGCTCATCCGGCGACCAGCGACTTCATGGCCTCCAGCGCGGTCTGGATGTTGCTTACCGAGTTGGCGTAGGACAGGCGCAGGAACCCTTCTCCGTGCGGGCCGAATGCCGAACCCGACAGCGCCGCGACCCCGGCTTCCCGCAGCAGCCGTGTTTCCAGATCGGCCGCCGACAGGCCGGTCCCGGTGATGTTGCAGAACGCGTAGAAGGCGCCGGCCGGGGTGAGGCAGCTCATGCCGGGGATGTCGTTCAGCCCCGCCACGATGACGTCCCGCCGCCGGCGGAACTCCCCGACCATCTCCGTTACCGGGTCCCACGGCCCCTCCAGGGCGGCCAGGGCGGCGTACTGGCTGAACGCCGACGTGCACGACACCGAGTTGATCGCGAGCCGGGTCACCGGCTCGACCAGCGAGGCGGGGAAAACGCCGAAGCCGAGGCGCCAGCCGGTCATCGCGAACGTCTTCGACCAGCCGTCCAGCAAGATCGTCCGGTCCGCCATCCCGTCGAACTCGAGGACGCTCGCGTGGTCCCCTCCGTACCTGATGGCCCAGTACACCTCGTCGGACAGCACGACCAGGTCGTGCCGCTGCGCCAGTTCCGCGATCCCGGCGCAGTCCTCGCGGGTGAGGGCGCCGCCGCACGGGTTGTGCGGCGAGTTGAGGATGAGCAGCTTCGACCGCGGGGTGATGAGCCGTGACAACTCCGAGACGTCGATCCGGAACTGGTTGCTCTCCCGCAGCGGCACCGGGACGCCGGTAGCCCCGGCGAACGAGGTGATCGACTCGTACATGGGGAACCCCGGGTCGGGGTACAGCACCTCGTCGCCCGGCCCGGCCAGCGCGAGGATCGTGAAGAACATGACGGGCTTCGCGCCCGGGGTGATCACCACCCGGTCG
>JAFMQY010000084.1 GCA_017354415.1 Nocardioides sp. | reverse complement strand
ATGCCGCGCCGACGCCGTCATCGACCCCGACCGCGGCGATGTCGGGCTCGAACACCACGTCGACATCGCATACGAAGAGCGCCGCGCCCGCTCGGTTCACGCCGCACACGGCAGTGGCCGGCACGGCGTCGTGGCACCTGCCCTACGGCGCGGGGCGCCAGGCCGTCGTACCGCTCGGCCAGGGCCGCGTGCTGGTCGCAGGGGGCATGCTCGCCGGTGATGCCTCGACCTCCCAGGTCGTGCGGGTCGACCTCCGACAGGGCCAGGTCACCCCGATGCCGCCCCTTGCCGTGCCCGTGCACGACACCGCTGGCGGCCTGGTGGGCTCCGACCCGGTCGTGGTCGGGGGCGGCAACGCGACCGAGCAGGATGTCGTCCAGGAGCTCCGGGGAGGCGCGTGGCACGTGGTGGGCCACCTGCCGACCACGCGCTCCGACCTGAGTGTCGTCCCCACCTCGCGCGGGCCCTGGGTCGTCGGTGGGTACGACGGGACGGGCACTCCGAAGACGATCCTCGGGCTCGGTCAGCAGGCGTCGGTCCGACCGGTCGGGCGGCTCGCGGTGGGGGTCCGGTACGCCGCCACGGCCGTGCTCGGGCACACGGCGTACGCGCTGGGCGGCGAGGTCCTGGGACGTGAGCTGGAGGTCGTGCAGGCGGTGGACCTGCGCACGGGTCGCACGCGTGTCGTGGCGCGGCTCCCGGTGCCGGTCGGCCACGCGATGGCGGCCGTGGAGGGCGACAGGATCCTCCTCATGGGTGGCCGTGTCACGCCCGACCGGCAGACGGCCGACATGTGGTGGTTCGACCCCGCCAGCGGACAGTTCCGGCACGCGGGACGGCTGCCGCGCGCACTGAGCGACGCCGCCGTGGCGACCGACCGGCATCGCGTCTGGCTGCTCGGTGGTGAGGACCCCGGCGTCACCGACGGGGTGGTGGTCGTCGACGTTCGGTGACCGTTGTTTGAACGTTCCAAAACACGCTAGGTTGAGCGGCGTGCGAAGAGCCAAGATCGTGTGCACGCTCGGCCCGGCGGTCGACTCACCGGAGCAGATCCGAAGGCTGGTCGAGGCCGGCATGGACGTCGCCCGGCTCAACATGAGCCACGGCAACCACGACGAGCACCGGCGGCGCTACGACATGGTTCGGCAGGCGTCCGACACGACCGGGCACGGTGTGGGCATCATCGCCGACCTGCAAGGCCCCAAGATCCGGCTCGAGACCTTCGGCACGGGCAAGGTCAAGCTCGTCGAGGGCGACGAGTTCGTGATCACGACGCGCGACGTCGAGGGCGACGCGACGATCTGCGGCACGACGTACAAAGGGCTGCCGGGCGATGTCGCCGAGGGTGACCCGATCCTGGTCGACGACGGGAAGCTCCGGTTGCGCGTGGTCAAGGTCGAGGGGCCCGACGTGACGACCCGGGTCGAGGTGGGCGGCAAGGTCAGCGACCACAAGGGCCTCAACCTGCCGGGCGTCGCGGTCAGCGTACCGGCGATGTCGGAGAAGGACGTCGCGGACCTGCGCTTCGCGCTGCGCATGTCGGTGGACTTCATCGCACTCTCGTTCGTGCGGTCTGGGGACGACGTCGAGGACGTGCGGCGGGTCATGCGCGAGGAAGGCGTCATGCTCCCCGTGATCGCCAAGATCGAGAAGCCGCAGGCGATCGACAACATCGACGACGTGATCGACGCCTTCGACGCCTTCATGGTGGCCCGGGGAGATCTCGGCGTGGAGTGCCCGCTCGAGGACGTGCCGTTCCTGCAGAAGCTGGTGATCGACAAGGCCCGCCGCAACGCCAAGCCGGTGATCGTGGCCACCCAGATGCTGGAGTCGATGATCACGAGCCCCCGACCCACCCGCGCCGAGGCCTCCGACGTGGCCAACGCCGTGCTGGACGGCGCCGACGCTGTGATGCTCTCGGGTGAGACGAGTGTGGGGGAGTACCCGATCGAGACCGTCGAGACCATGGCGCGGATCGTCGCCTCGACCGAGGACCACCAGCTCGGACAGATGGCCGCGATCGACTGGCAGCCGAGGACCCGTGGCGGCGTCATCGCCAAGGCGGCCGCCGAGGTCGCCGAGCGGGTCGGGGCGTCGTACCTCGTGTCCTTCACGCAGTCCGGAGACTCCGCTCGCCGCCTGGCCCGCTACCGCGGCCCGGTCCCGATGCTCGCCTTCACGCCGATCGCCAAGGTGCGGTCTCAGCTGTCCCTGACCTGGGGCGTCGAGACCTTCCAGACGGGTGCCGTCGAGCACACCGACGAGATGGTCCGGCAGGTGGACGAGGCCCTGCTCGAGATCGGCCGGGTCCAAGAGGGCGACCAGGTCGTGATCATCGCGGGCTCCCCACCGGGCATCCCGGGCTCCACCAACGCCCTGCGCATCCACCGGATGGGCGACGCGATCAACGAGGTCACCCCGGCGTACCGCCGCAGCTGACCAGGGACTCAGCTCTTCGGCCCGATCAGGCGGACAGCGACTCGTCGGCGCGCAGGGCCGCCAGGGCCTCGTCGGGCACGGCTCGGGAGTACATGGACATCAAGGGCGCACGTCGCCGCCGACAATTCGAAGGTGCCCCGGGTGGGATTCGAACCCACACTGGACGGTGTTTGAGACCGCTTCCTCTACCGGTTGGGATACCGGGGCCGATCGGCCGCCCAACCTACCGGAACGACCCGCCCGGAAACCCCCTGGATAGCCTGACCAGGTGAGCTCCTCTGCGCCGCGTCGCGTCGTCATCGCCGAGGACGAGGCGCTGATCCGGATGGACCTCGCCGAGATGCTCGCGGAGGAGGGGTACGTCGTCGCCGGCGAGGCGGGCGACGGTGAGCGGGCCGTCCAGCTGGCGGAGCAGGAACGACCCGACCTGGTCATCCTCGATGTGAAGATGCCGGTCCTGGACGGCATCGCAGCCGCCGAGCGGATCGCCAGGGCCCGGATCGCGCCGGTGGTGATCCTGACCGCGTTCTCCCAGCGGGAGCTGGTCGAGCGAGCCCGCGATGCGGGGGCGATGGCCTACCTGGTCAAGCCGTTCAGCCGCGGCGACCTGGTGCCGGCGATCGAGATCGCGGTCAGCCGGTTCGCCGAGCTCGGAGCCCTCGAGCAGGAGATCGCCGACCTCGGGGAGCAGCTGGCTGCCCGGAAGGCCGTCGACCGCGCCAAGGGGATCCTGCAGAAGGACCTCGGGCTCACCGAGCCCGAGGCGTTCCGGTGGATCCAGAAGACCGCCATGGACCTCCGCCGGTCGATGCGCGAGGTCGCGGAGGGCGTCGTCGAGCACGGTGTCTCGCGGGGCTGACCCGCCCCCCACGACCGCACGACAAGGGCCCGCAATGGACTCCTTTTGGTCTCAAACCGCCCGTTTACGGCGACCCGTGCGGGGTCTCACCCCTCAGGGGTGCTACTTTGCCCCAATCTCTACAGCGCCGCCCCCGGCGGCCAAGCCCTTTCGGAGGATACTTTGGGCACCAAGCAGACCATCCGCAGCCTGGCCGCGATCGCCGCGGCGGGCCTCGCACTGACGGCATGTGGCACGACCTCGAACTCCGAGGCCAAGGCAACCGACACCGGCACCGCCGCGGCCTGTGTGCAAGGCCAGAAGCTGGCCTTCCTCGGCGCCACCACCGGCGACGCCGGGGCGCTCGGCCTGAACATGGTCGGCGGCATCAAGCTCGCCCTGGACGAGTACAACAAGAAGAACGCGGACTGCCAGGTCGGTCTCAAGGTCTTCGACTCGCAGGGCGACCCCGACAAGGCGGTCCCGCTGGCGACCCAGATCGTCGGCGACGACTCGATCATCGGCCTGGTCGGCCCCGGTTTCTCCGGTGAGTCGCTCTCGACCGGCAAGACCTTCTCGGCCGCCGGCCTGCCCTCGATCTCGCCCTCGGCGACCAACGTGACCATCACCCAGCAGGGCTGGCCCACGTGGCACCGCGTCATCGGTAACGACTCCGCGCAGGGAGCCGCGGTCGCGAAGTACCTGAAGACCACGGCCAACGCCAAGAAGGTCTTCGTGGTCGACGACGGCTCCGACTACGGCAAGGGCCTCGCCGGCTTCGTGAGGAAGGGCCTCGGTTCCATGGTCGGCGGCAACGACACCGTGCAGACCGGGCAGACCGACTTCTCGGCGACCGTCACCGCGATCAAGGGTTCCGGCGCTGACGCCGTCTTCTACGGCGGCTACTACCCCGAGGCCGGTCTGCTCGTGAAGCAGCTGCGCCAGGCCGGGTACACGGGTCTGTTCATGTCCGGTGACGGCTCGGAGGACCCGGCGTTCGTCGAGACCGCCGGCGCTCAGGCGGCCAACGGCGCGGTCCTGACCGCTCCGGCGGGCCCGGCACCGGCCAACTTCAACACCAAGTACAAGGCGCTCATCGGCAACCCCGCGGGTCTGTACTCCACCCAGGCGTACGACGCGACGAACATCTTCCTGGCCGGGATCCAGGCCGGGAAGACCAGCCACGCCGACCTGAACAGCTTCATCGGCAGCTACAACGGGACCGGCGTCAGCGGTCCGATCTCGTTCGACGCCAAGGGCGACATCAAGCAGTCGACGATCTACGCCTACAAGGTCTCGAACGGCAAGCTCGACACCGCCAACCCGACGCCGATCCGCTAGTCGGAAAGAGCTAGACCAATGCAGGGGCTGCGGTCGGGGGGGTCCCCGGCCGCAGTCCATGCTGAGAGCCCCGTGAAGGACTGCCGTGGACTTCTCGTTCCTGTTCCAGAGCATCTCGCCACTGACGATCAGTGACCTGTTCCACCAATTCGCCCCACTGACCATCACTGGCCTCGCACTCGGTGCCATCTACGGGCTGATCGCTCTCGGGTACACGATGGTGTACGGCGTTCTCCAGCTCATCAACTTCGCCCACTCCGAGGTCTTCATGTTCGGGACGTTCGCGGTGGCATGGGTCGTGGTCTTCTTCCACGGCACCTCCTCGACCTCCCAGGGCCTGTTCAGCACCCTCGGGCTGCTGGCGATATGTCTCGTCGCGGCGATGCTGACCTCGGCGGCGATCGCCCTGCTCGTCGAACGGGTCGCCTACAGACCCTTGATCCGGAAGGGAGCGCCGAAGCTGATCATCCTGATCGCAGCGATCGGCGCGTCGTTCTCGCTGTCCGAGATCATGGGCCTGCGTGACCAGATCGTCGGATGGTTCGGTCTCAAGGACAACCTGTCCAACTACGTCAGCCAGGCGCGCAACGTCTACTCCAGCCCGATCACCATCGATCCACACGGTCTGTTCTCGATCGGCAACTACCGGGTCACCGACGTCGACCTCCTGACGATCGGCGCGGCGATCGTGATGATGGCCTTCCTCGACCAGTTCGTCCGCCGCACCCGGCTGGGCCGGGGCATCCGGTCGGTCGCCCAGGACCCCGAGTCGGCGGCCCTGATGGGCGTCAACGCCACCCGGGTGGTCCAGGTGACGTTCCTGATCGGCGGTCTGATGGCAGGTGCCGCCGCCACCCTCTACATGATCCGGATCGGGACCACCCGTCAGAACGCCGGCTTCATCTTCGGCGTCAAGGCCTTCACCGCCGCTGTCATGGGCGGCATCGGCAACCTGCGAGGAGCCCTGCTCGGTGGTCTGGTCCTCGGGGTCGCGGAGAACTGGGGGGCCGCCCTCTTCGGCACCAACTGGAAGGACGTCGTGGCCTTCGTGCTGCTTGTCCTGATCCTGCTGGTCCGGCCCACGGGCATCCTCGGTGAGTCCCTCGGGAAGGCACGCGCATGAGCACCTCCGAGACTCCCGACCGGATGGTGAAGGTCCCGTCCCAGCCGGCCCGGTTCGACCTGGGCTTCCTGCGTTCGCGCAGTGCCCGGACGAGCATGATCGTCATCGGCATCGTGCTCGCCTACGCGTTGCCGTTGCTGCGGCCGCCGATCATCACCACCCCGGACTCCGACTTCGGCGGCGTGATGACGGAGGCCGCCTCCTACGCCCTCGTGGCCGTCGGCCTCAACATCGTGATCGGGTACGCCGGCCTGCTCGACCTCGGCTACGTCGGCTTCTATGCGACGGGCGCGTACACCACCGGCGTGCTCACGTCGGAGCACTTCCACTGGCCGTTCTTCCTCGCGCTCCCCCTGGCGATCGGCGTCACCATGGTGACCGGCGTGATCCTGGGCGCACCGACGCTCCGGGTGCGCGGCGACTACCTCGCGATCGTGACGCTCGGCTTCGGTGAGATCATCCGGATCTCGATCCTCAACCTCAACTGGTTGGGGGCCTCGGCCGGGATCAAGGACATCCCGTCCCCGCCGAGTATCGGACCCAACCCGGTCGGTGCGACCGGCGACGGTCTGTTCCAGATCCCCCACATCGCGTGGAACGGCCTGGTCCCGCTCATCGACACCCAGCACACGACGCCGTTCCTGGTCTTCGACGTCCTCGACGCGATCCCGTACTACTGGCTGCTGCTGACCGTCCTGCTGATCGTCATCCTCGCCGACTACAAGATCAAGGACAGCCGGGTCGGCCGTGCGTGGGAGGCCACCCGCGAGGACGAGGACGCCGCCGAGCTGATGGGCGTGCCGACGTTCAAGTACAAGCTGCTCGCCTTCGCTCTCGGCGCAGCCATCGGTGGTCTGGCCGGCTCCTTCCTGGCATCTGGCCAAGGTGGGTACATCAACCCCAACAGCTTCCTGCTGCTGTACTCCATGCTGTTCGTGGCGGCGGTGATCATCGGCGGCGCCGGCAACCGGTGGGGGGCCGTCTTCGGTGGTTTCCTGGTCGCCTACCTGCCGGAGCGTTTCCGGACGCTGAGCGACTGGCGGCTGCTGATCTTCGGTCTGTGCCTGATCCTGATCGTCAACGTGCGTCCCCAGGGCCTGCTCCCGCCGCGCCGGACACGCCGGGCCCTGGCAGCGAGAGCGGAGATACAGGAGCTCGAAGGGGAGGCCGTCGATGTCTGACACCGTGACCCCCAAGAAGCTGCTCGAGGTCGACGACGTCACGATCAGGTTCGGCGGTGTCGCCGCGCTCGACCAGGTGTCCTTCGACATCAAGGAGGGCGAGATCCTCGGCCTGATCGGTCCGAACGGCGCGGGGAAGACCACGGCCTTCAATGTGATGACCGGCGTCTACCAGGCCACGAGCGGCGAGATCCGGTTCGACGGCGCGCCCCTGGCCAAGATGAAGCGGCACCACATCACCAAGCTCGGGATCGCCCGTACCTTCCAGAACATCCGGCTCTTCCGGGCCATGACGGCGCTGGAGAACGTCATGGTGGGGGCCGACGCGAACAGCAAGGTCGGGCTGCTCAACGCGCTGTTCCGCACACCGTTGCACCGTCGGTCCGAGGCGGAGGCCCAACGGGAGGCCTTCGACCTGCTCGAGTTCGTCGGGATCGGCACACGCGCGAACGAGCTCGCCGAGAACCTCTCGTACGGCGACCAGCGCCGGCTGGAGATCGCCCGCGCGATGGCGACGAAGCCGAAGCTCCTCTGCCTGGACGAGCCGGCCGCCGGCTTCAACCCCGCCGAGAAGCAACGGCTGATGGACCTGATCCGCAAGGTCCGCGAGCAGGGGTACACGGTGTTGCTCATCGAGCACGACATGCGCCTGGTCATGGGCGTCACCGACCGGATCGTGGTCCTGGAGTTCGGGCGCAAGATCGCGGAGGGCACACCCGCCGAGATCCGCGACAACCCCGCCGTGATCGCGGCCTACCTGGGAGTGGACGAAGACGATGCTTCTTGAGGTCCAGGGCCTGTGCGTCAACTACGGCCACATCGAGGCGATCCGAGACATCTCGTTCGGCGTGGAGCAGGGTGAGATCACCGCGCTGATCGGGGCGAACGGCGCGGGCAAGACGACCACGCTGAAGACCATCTCCGGCCTGCGCAAGGTGCGCCGGGGCAAGATCGTCTTCGACGGCAAGGACATCACCCATGCGCCGACATACGAGCGGGTCAAGATGGGCATCAGCCAGTCGCCGGAGGGACGTGGCGTCTTCCCGGGCATGACCGTCCGCGAGAACCTCGACATGGGCGCCTACGCCCGCACGGACCGCAAGACCGCGGCGTACCAGCAGGACCTCGAGCGCGTCTTCCAGCTGTTCCCGCGGCTCGAGGAGCGGGTCAACCAGGCGGGCGGTACGTTGTCCGGCGGTGAGCAGCAGATGCTGGCGATCGGTCGCGCGCTGATGGCCCGGCCCCGTCTCGTCCTGCTCGACGAGCCGTCCATGGGTCTGGCGCCGCGGCTCATCCAACAGATCTTCTCGATCATCACCGAGATCAACGATCAGGGCACCACCGTGCTGCTCGTCGAGCAGAACGCCTCCCAGGCGCTGCGTCGTGCCCACCAGGCCCACGTGCTCGAGACCGGCGAGATCGTCCGCTCCGGCACGGGCGCCGAGCTGTCCGGAGACGAGTCGGTCAAGGCCGCGTATCTGGGAGGCGACCTCTAGGGTCACCGCGCAGCCGAACCCGAGGTACCGCCTGGTGGCGGTGGCTGAGCCACATTTCCGTGGGCTGGGAAGGTGGCCGGCTCACCGCCACACCGGTCATGGGCGCCCACGACCCCCAGCAGTCAGCGGAACGCCGCCACCGCCTGCACCAGCAACGGCGCGACGAGCAGCCCCGGCAGGAGGTCGGCGACCGCGATCTCGCGGATCCGCAGCAGCCGGAGGGCGACGCCGACCAGCATCAGCCCACCCGCAGCCGTGATCGCGGCGAGCTCGGCGTCGGGCAGGATGTCGCCGAGCAGCGCCCCGAGCACCGTGATCGAGCCCTGGACGACGAGCACGGTGACCGCGCTGGCCGCGACACCCCAGCCGAACGACGCCGCGAACGCGATCGCCGTGAATCCGTCGAGTGTCGCCTTGAGGTACAGCTGGTCGGCGCCGTTGCCCAGACCGTCGGAGAGTGAGCCGAGGATCGTCAGCGGGCCTGTGCAGAAGATCAGCGACGCCGTCACGAAACCCTCGATGAAGCGAGCGCGCTCGGCCGAGTCCGACCCGCCCTGGAGACGCTTCTGAAGCCATCCGCCGACGCCCTCCACGCGCTGCTCCAGCCGGAGCAGCGACCCGACGATGCCGCCGATGACCAGGGAGCCCAGCACGATCAGCAAAGGGGCGTGTGGGCCTACCTTCGCGGCAAGCGCCGGCTCGTTGACGGCAACGGCGGAGAGACCGGCGATCAGCAGCGTCACCAGTCCGATCGCGTCCGTCACGAGGTCGCGCGTGCGCGACGGAAGACGGTTGCCCGCGAGGACGCCGACGGCCGAGCCGATCAGCACCGTGCAGACGTTGACGGCGGTACCGGTTCCGGCGATCACGGGACTCCTGGGGACAAGTCGGGGTGACTGAGCGTAGTGTGCGGTCTGCGGCGCTGACGGGGGGACCGGAGAGTGCCGCTCCTTCGTCGACCCGGAGGTCTTAGGGATGAGTCGGTCCTCTGTGACCCTGCGTGACGCCACCCTCGCCGATGTCGAACACCTCGCCGCACTGTGGCAACCCTTCCTTCGCCGGGATACCGGCGAGCATCTGAACGACCTGGCCAGGGCCATCGAGACGGCCGGCGACAAGCCGGGCCAACGCTTGGTGGTCTCGGAGTACGACGGAGACTTCGCCGGCGCGGTGTTCCTGCGCACGTCGACCTACTCCCCGGTCAACCCCGAGCCGGTGGTCCAGGCGCACAACCTGGCCGTCGTGGCCGCCCATCGGAAGCGGGGGGTCGGCAAGGCGCTGATGGAGTGCGCCGTGACCTGGGCGGAGGAGCTCGGGATCAGCCACGTCGGTACGGCGACCTCCTCGGGCTCGCGTGAGGCCAACCGCTTCATGGCCCGCCTCGCGCTCGGCCCGCAGGCAGTGCTGCGGATGGCGCCGACGCACGCGGTCCGGGCCCGGCTCGCCGCGAGTCGCCCGGGGGCGCGCCAGGTCACCCAGGTGCTGGCGGCACGCCGTTCGGCCCGGCACGCCCGGGCCCTGTCGGGCCAGGGGTAGGACCCGGGTCACTCCTGCGCCGCGAGGTTCTGCAGGCGCACCTGTCCGCGAGCCACCAGCCGGTCCTGCGCGTCGTGGGTCTCGACGACCCAGACCTGTTGTGACCGGCCGCGGTGCACCGGGACGGCACGCGAGCTCAGCGTGCCCTCGCGCACGGCCCGGTAGAAGTCGGTGGCGTTGCTGACACCCACGACCTTCCCCCGGTCGCCGTACCACAGCGCCGCCCCCAGGCTGGCCAGGGTCTCGACCACGGCACAGTGCACGCCGCCGTGCACGATGCCGTAGGGCTGGTGCAGCTTCGGCTCGGCGGTCCACGTCGCGCGAACCTCGTCACCTGATGCGCTGCTCGTCTGGATGCCGAGGTGTTCGACGAAGGGACCGATGGGGTCGGGATCGAAGTCGGGGAGTGAGTGCACGGGCGCCATTCTTGCCGACCCATGAAAGTACGACGTTTCGTTGGCAAGTTCGCCATGGGAGTGTAGAACAAAGACGGAGGCCCATTCGTCTACCAGCAGGGAGGGTCGCGATGACCACCCAGCAGTCGCCGGACCCCCGCACAGGGCCGGCCCCCAGCCCGACCGGACCCCTGAGCCGGATCGACTACTCCGAGCGCATCCCCAACAACGTCGGCCTCGCCGACGACCGACGGCTGCAGCGCGCGCTGGAGGGCTGGCAACCGAAGTTCCTCGACTGGTGGAAGACCCTCGGTCCGGCGCTGCCGACCAAGGACGTGTACCTGCGAACGGCGATCGCGGTGGGCCGCGACGGGTGGGCCCACTTCGCGCACGTGCCGATGGAGGAGTACCGCTGGGGGATCTTCCTCGCCGAGGCGGACCCCGGGAAGACGATCACCTTCGGAAAGCACAAGGGCGAGCCGGTGTGGCGGGAGGTGCCGGGCGAGCATCGTGCCGACCTCCTGCGCCTGATCGTGATCCAGGGCGACACCGAGCCGGCGTCCGTGGAGCAGCAGCGGATCCTCGGAAACACCGCGCCGTCGATCTACGACCTGCGGAACCTCTTCCAGGTCAACGTCGAGGAGGGCCGGCACCTCTGGGCGATGGTGTACCTCCTGCACGCCTACTTCGGGCGTGAGGGCAGGGAGGAGGCCGAGCAGCTGCTCAAGCGCAACTCGGGTGACCTGGACTCACCTCGGATCCTCGGGGCGTTCAACGAGGAGACCACGGACTGGCTGCAGTTCTTCATGTTCACCTACTTCACCGACCGCGACGGCAAGTACCAGCTCGGCACGCTCAAGGAGTCCGCGTTCGACCCGCTGGCCCGCACCTGCGAGTTCATGCTCAAGGAGGAGGCCCACCACATGTTCGTGGGCACCACGGGCGTCCAGCGGACCGTCGAGCGGACCGCGGCCGTGATGCAGGAGCTGGGCACCGACGACCGCGCGCGTCTGCTGCGCGCCGGGGTCATCCCGCTCGAGATCATCCAGAGCTACCTGAACTTCCAGTTCTCGGTCTCCATGGACCTGTTCGGCTCCGAGCAGTCCACGAACGCCGGCAACTACTACTCCTCAGGGCTCAAGGGCCGGTGGCAGGAGAAGCGCCGGGAGGACGACCACGTGCTGCTCGACGCGACCCGCACCATGCGCTATGTCGAGGACGGCGAGATCCGGGAGAAGGAGGTGCCGGCACTCTCGGCGCTGAACCTCGACCTGCGCGACGAGTACGTCGCCGACTGCCGCAACGGCGTACGGCGGTGGAACCAGGAGCTGGAGGACCGCGGTCTCGAGCAGCGTCTGGTGCTGCCGCACGAGGGGTTCAACCGCAAGGTCGGGGTCTACGCGGGACACCGCGTCAGCCCGGACGGCGAGGTGCTCGACGACGCCACGTGGGCTGACCGCGCCGACGAGTGGCTGCCGAGCGACCAGGACCGCGCCGATGTGGCGAGCCTGATGGTGCCGGAGTACGAGTACGGCGAGTTCGCGGGCTGGATCGCGCCGCCGAAGACCGGCATCAACGACCAGCCGGTCGAGTTCGACTACGTCCACCTGGCCGAGGAGGGGCTGGTGTGAGGCCCCGGAGTCGACCCTCGACCCGGAGCGCCTCGGGATGACCGAGCTCTCCTGGGTCCGCGAGGACCACCCGGTCTGGGACGACGACAAGCGGCGCGTGATCGGTGGTGCCCCCGAGGGGGCGTTCTCGATCCCGTTCCGGGACGGTGACCCGCTGCCGGGGGAGTGGTGGTCGGCGCGTGAAGGCGGTCCGGACGGCGCAGTGCTGGGATACGGCCGGCTCGACATCGGCTGGGGCGGTGACGCCCAGATCCTGCTGGCGGTGGAGCCGACGCGACAGGAGGAGGGCGTCGGGAGCTTCGTGCTGGCACGCCTCGAGGACGAGGCGGCTGCCCGCGGCATCAACTACGTCTACAACACCATCCGCGAGCACGAGCAGCGCGACCTGGTGCACGACTGGCTCGTGGTGCGCGGCTTCCGCGGTGCAGTGGACGGCGATCTGCGCAAGCGGGTGGGCAGCTCCCCTGCCCAGCCGGCTCGTCCGACGCGAGCGGACGCCGCGCCGTACGACGTCTCGGAGGACCCGGGCGGGCGCGCGCCGGGCCAGGAGGAACAGGGCGGGTACGTCGACGTGGACGAGCACCGCTACTGATCGCACCCGGTCCTGCTCGGGACGGCGTGACCTGGTCGGTGTGCGACTCGCTCCAGAGAAACCGCGGAACAGGTGGCTCGGGTCACCGGGCGTGTCCCCGATCTGTTCCGCGTTTTCCGCCAGGCGGCAGCGGTGCGAGCCCGGCTGTGTCGGACTCAGGGGTGGGGTCCTCCGGACGCCTGGAACCTCTCCCAGGCGTGCTGCGCCCCCTTCTCCCAGCGCTGGTGCCGGTCGTGGAAGGCGTCGGCGGCGCGGGGTCCGGGCCAGTCGTGGTCGAGCAGCTCCCGCGGGAGCTCCGGGTCGAGGAAAGGGAAGCGGCGCCACGCCTCGATCATCTGTACCTGAGCCACGAAGGCCTCGAGGTCACTGCTCGCCTCCCGGCGGCCGAAGTCCTGGAGGAACTCATGGTAGCGGCGCTCGACGTCGTCGAGATCCCATGCCTGGGCGAGGAGCAGGCGCTGGTCACCCGTGTCGGCCATCGGGCCCGTCCAGGCGAACGCGCGGCCCTGGAGGCCCAGGTCCGCCACTGCGTCCCGCACCAGCGACGCCTTGGTGGCGTCGGGGGAGACCCACAGACCCGGGGTGGGCGTCCCCAGACCGAGCCACGTCAGCCGGGTGCGCAGCCGGTGCCGCAGGCGCCGCTGTGCCTCCGGGATCGCCACGCTGACCACGAGCCACCGGCCGTCCCAGGCGCGACGGTCGCGCATGAAGCCGTAGATGTGTCGCGTGCCCTCCTCCAGCAGGGCCGTGCCCGCCGGGGTGAGCCGCCACAGCACGCGGCGACCGTGCCGGGTGGACTCCAGGATCCTCTCCGCCGCAGTCCTGGTGAGGGCCTGGCGTGCCGCCTTCTCCTCGATGTCGAGGGCCGCGAGGGCGGCGACGAGGGTCGAGGTCCAGACGCCGTCCCCGCGTGGATGGACGAACTCGCCGAGCACGGTCAGCAGCGTCGACCGGGCACTCGCCGTACCCAGTCGTGGCCGACGGCCGGGCGACGCCGACGGGACGGCGCCGTGCTCCTGGTGCAGGCTCACGACCGAAGCCTGACCCGAGTCCTACCCGTTTGTCTACAACCTCTTGACGGATCTTGACGCCCCCGTAGTAGTTTGGACGGGCTCCCGCGGATCCGGAGGTCGCGATGACGGTGGTCGACGAACGCGCCACCGACATGCCCGTGGTCGACTTCGCGACGTCCCCGGACCGATACCGGCACTGGCGTGTGGCCTACGACGGCGAGGTCGCCACGGTGTCGCTCGACGTGGCCGAGGACGGCGGGATCGTCCCGGGCTACGAGCTGAAGCAGAACTCCTACGACCTCGGGGTCGACATCGAGCTGCACGACATCGTGCAGCGGCTGCGGTTCGAGCACCCCGAGGTCAGGGCGGTGGTCCTCACCGGCGGTCCCGAGCGCGTGTTCTGCGCCGGCGCCAACATCCGGATGCTGGCGCAGTCGAGCCACGCCTGGAAGGTGAACTTCTGCAAGTTCACCAACGAGACGCGCAACGAGATGGAGGACGCCACGGAGAGCTCGGGCCAGACCTGGGTGGCGGCCGTCAACGGCACGGCAGCGGGCGGTGGGTACGAGCTGGCCCTGGCGTGCGCCGAGATCGTCCTGGTCGACGACGGGTCCTCGACGGTCTCGCTGCCGGAGGTGCCCCTGCTCGGCGTGATCCCGGGGACCGGCGGCCTGACCCGCGTCGTCGACAAGCGACACGTGCGCAAGGACCGGGCAGACCTGTTCGCGGCCAAGGCCGAGGGACTCCGGGCGGCCAGAGCCGAGGAGTGGGGACTGGTCGACGCTTCGGCGCCGCGCCATCGCTGGGACGAGACGATCGCGGCACGCGCGCGGGACCTCGCGACGCGGTCGACCCGCAGCGGGGGGCCCGGCGTCACGTTGACCGACCTCGACCGCACGCTCGGCGGCGACGAGATCGTGTATCCGCACGTGACCGCCCGGCTCGACCGGGACGCTCGGCTGGTCGAGATCGACGTCCGTGGACCGGTCGCGCCGCCGCCCGCCGACGCGGCCGGGGTGCTCGAGGCGGGCGTCGACTACTGGCCGCTCGCCCTCTCGCGTGAGCTCGACGACCTGGTGCTGCATCTGCGCACCAACGAGACCGAGCTGGGCACCTGGGTCTTCCGGACCCACGGGGACGCCGACCTCGTCCTTGCCTACGACGAGCAGCTCACCGGCCTTGCCGGGGACTGGTTCGTCGACGAGGTGCGGCTGTTCTGGAAGCGCGTGCTCAAGCGTCTCGACGTCACCAGCCGGAGCCTGATCGCCGTGATCGAGCCGGGCAGCTGCTTCGCCGGCCTGCTGCTGGAGCTCGCCCTCGCCTGCGATCGGCAGTACATGCTCGAGGGTGTCTACGAGGACGTCGACCCCGACGCCGATCCGGCCACGATCACGCTCACGGCGGCGAACTTCGAGGCCTATCCCATGGGAAACGGGCTGAGCCGGGTCGCGTCCCGCTTCTGGGGCCGCGACGACGCGCTGGCCGGCGCTCATGGGGCCGTGTCGCGGACGCTCGCCGCGTCTTCGGCGGATGAGCTGGGCCTGGTCACGGTGGCGCTGGACGACATCGACTTCGCCGACGAGCTGCGGATCGCGCTCGAGGAACGCGCCTCGCTCTCGCCCGACGCACTCTCTGGCATGGAG
>JAFMQY010000083.1 GCA_017354415.1 Nocardioides sp. | reverse complement strand
GCCCTCCTGGAGGGCCTGGGCATACGCCGCGTGGAGCGCGGTGCGCTCGCCCGGGAGCAGGTCGTCGTAGACGGCTTCGGCGAGGAGTGTGTGCCGGAACTGGTAGAAGTCGTCGCGGCTCGGCACCAACACATAGCCCTCGACGGCATTGCGAACGGACTGGTCGAGCTCGGCCGGTGTCAGGTCGACGACTGCGCTGAGCATGGCGTGGGACACCCGCCGGCCGGCGACGGCCGCGGCTCGCACGACGGTGACCGCGTCGCCGTCGAGGGCCTCGAGGCGGACAAGGAGCACGTCGGCGAGGTCTTCGGGGAGACGGCCGATGCGGGTGCGGGAGGCACCGACCAGCTCTTCGACGAAGAACGCGTTGCCCTCGGCGCGGGTGACGATGTCACGCACCTGCTCCTCGGGAAGGGGGTCGGGGTGGAGCTGGGCGACGAGGCGGCGGACGTCTGGGGTGCCGAGCGGCTCGACCTGGACCCGCTCGACGCCGGACATGCGCGCCCAGACGGCGACCTGTCGGCGGAGCGGGTGACGGCGGTGGAGGTCGTCGGCACGGTAGGAGCCGACCAGCGCGACGGGTGCCTCGAAACCGCGGCCGAACAGGAAGCTCATCAGGTGTCGGGTCGACTGGTCGGCCCAGTGGAGGTCCTCGACCACCAGCAGCACGGGCTGGTGGGCACCGACAGCCTCGGCGAGGGCGTGGACGCCCTCGAACAGTGCGGCCTGGTCGGCGGGGATGGACTCGGGGTCGGTGGCCTGGCTCAGCATCCGCTGCCCGGGCAGGAGCCGGAACAGGGCGGGGTGGCGCGCAGCGACCTCGTCGAAGAGGTCGGGCAGCTCACGGGCGATGCGGCCGGTGATCTCGGAGAAGGGGAGGTAGGGCAGGGCGCTGTCGGCGAAGTCGAGACAGTGGCCGGCCTGGACCATCCAGCCGTCGTCGACGGCGCGGTCACGCAGCTCGGTCAGCAGGCGCGTCTTGCCGACGCCGGCGTCGCCGGCGAGGAGGACGGCCGCATGGCCGGTGCTGGAGAATGCCGGCCCGGACACAGAGATGCCGAGCGTGGAGCGCAGCTGCTCCAGCTCGGCATCTCGTCCGACCAACTCCGATGTCATGTGGTCCATTTTGACGGGGACCACGGACATCGACATCTCAGTTGATCCAGTTCTTCTCGTCGGTGGCCGCTTCGGGCCCGTCCCACTCGACGCGACGGCGCCACTTGCGGTACCGGACCGGCTTGAGTGCGCTGCGCGTCTTCTGGGCGTGGTAGCGGAACTCCGGCTCGAGGAGGAACAGGTCGTTCATCTCGCTCATCCCTTCAGGTCTGTTCTGGCTGACATGAAGAGACTCGCTCCCTGAGGTAGGCCGGGACATCGGGCCCGTTCCCTATCTCTGCGGAGGCCCTACCTCAGAGATGGGGACCAGCGGGAACGCCTACCTCAGACGCCCTCGGTCGGGCTCCCTGGAACGTTCCAATGGAGGGTCAGACCGGGCGTCCCCCGACCCAGGTCGCGGCCACGAGCGGAACCCCGGGACGGTAGGCCAGATGGACGTACGACGGGGCGTCGAGGAGGAGCAGGTCGGCCCGCCCCCCGGGAACCAGAATCCCGACATCCTCGCGGGCGAGGGCCGCAGCGCCGCCGGCGGTGACGGCGTGCAGGGCCTCGGCGGGCGTCATCCCCATCTCGCGGACGGCGAGGGCGACGCACAGCGGGATCGAGCTGGTGAAGCACGAGCCGGGGTTGCAGTCCGTGGCCAGCGCGACCCGGACGCCAGCCTCGACGAGGCGTCGCCCGTCCGGATAGGGCTGACGTGTGGAGAACTCCACCCCTGGGAGCAGGGTCGCGATGGTGCCGGACTCGGCCAGCGCGGCGATGTCCTCCTCCGCGAGGTAGGTGCAGTGGTCGACCGCGGTCAGGCCCAGCTCGCAGGCGAGGCGTACGCCCGGGCCCGGCCCGAGCTGGTTGGCATGCAGCCTGCCGCGCAGCCCGGCCGCGGTCCCGGCCTCCAGGACCGCCCGCGACTGGTCGGCGTCGAAGGCACCGGTTTCGCAGAACGCGTCGACCCAGCGCGCGTGCGGGGCACAGGCGTCGAGCATCGGGCCGGTCACCAGCGCGACGTACTCCTCCGGTGTGGCGCCTTCGGGCACCACGTGGGCGCCGAGGTACGTCGTCTCCTCGGTGAACTGTCGGGCCACCGCGAGACTGCGTGCCTCGTCGTGGACCGTGAGCCCGTAGCCGCTCTTGATCTCGACGGTGGTCGTGCCCTGGCGCCGCATCTCGTCGACGAGGCGGGCGACGTGGCTGGTCAGCTGTTCGTCGGTGGCGGCGCGGGTGGCGGCGACCGTCGTGCGGATGCCGCCTGCGGCGTACGACTCGCCGGCCATCCGGGCGGCGAACTCGGCCGAGCGGTCGCCGGCGAAGACCAGGTGGGAGTGCGAGTCGACGAAGCCCGGGACCACGGCGCGCCCGCCCGCGTCGATCTGCGCGTCGGCGGCCGGGGCATCGGCTGCGCGGCCGACCCAGGCGACTGTCGACCTCTCGATCACCAGGGCGGCGTCGACGACGATCCCGAGCAGGTCGTCGGCCTCGGGGTCGTTGGTGACCAGCTGGCCGATGTTCGTGATGACCGTGGTCGTCATCGCCAGAGCCTCCCGATCACCGCTTCCAGGTCGCGGCCGAGCTGCGCCCGGTCATCGGCGCGGAAGACGACGTGGCCGTCTGCGACGACCTGGATGACGTCCTCCGCGACCGCGGCGAACACGGCGGTCTGCTCGTCGGCGCCGGTGCCGGCCGTACGGACGCTGTCGGTGGCGATCGTGACGAGATCGGCGCGCGCACCGACAGCGATCCGGCCGGCGTCGGCCCAGCCGAGGGAGTCGTGACGCGTACCGGCCTCGAGCAGCTCGGCAGCGTCCCAGTGGCCGCGCTGCTGCGTGGCCAGCCGCTCGTCGAGCTCGACCGCGCGCATCTCCTCGAACAGGTCGATCACGGCGTGACTGTCGCTGCCGAGGGTCAGCCGGCTGCCCGCGTCATGGAGCTCCCTGCTCGGACCCACGCCGTCTCCGAGGTCGCGCTCAGTGGTGGGACAGAAGCAGGAATAGGTCCGGGTCTCGCCGATCAGCCGGATGTCGTCATCGGTGAGGTGCGTGGCGTGGACCAGGGTGTTGTTCTCCGTGAGGTGGCCGGCCTCGGCGAAGACCTGGGTCGGCGTCAAGCCGTACTCCGCGAGACAGGCGTCGTTCTCGGCGACCTGCTCGGACAGGTGGATGTGCAGTGGCGCCGTTGTGTAGCGCTTCATCTGGTTCAGCGGCACGGCACGGACCGAGTGATAGGCACCTCCGATGTGGGCGTGTTCCCATGGCCCGATGGCGTTGACCCGGTCCACCCACGCGTCGACGTCCCCGTCGCTGAACCGGACCTGCGGGCCTTCGGGAGGCTTCCCGAAGCCGGAGCTGAGGTAGCAGGTGTCGAGCAGCGTGATCCGGATCCCGGCCCTCCGCGCGGCCTCGATGAGCACCTTGCCCATCGCGTTCGGGTCGTCGTACGGCGTGCCGTCGGGCTGGTGATGGAGGTAGTGGAACTCGCCCACGCAGGTGATCCCGGCCGCCGCCATCTCCCGGTAGGTGGCGGTCGCGAGCTCGAGGTAGGTGTCCGGGTCGAGCCTCGCGGCGACGTCGTACATCTGGTCGCGCCAGGTCCAGAACGTCCCGCGATCGCGCTGTGTCCGGCCTCGGAGCGCTCGATGGAACGCGTGGCTGTGGCAGTTCGCGAGACCGGGGATGGTCAGGCCGGGGAGGGGGGTGGCGTCGTTGGGATCCCCGGTGAGCCGGGTATTCCCTCGCTTCTCGGCTGTTGCAACCCCCGAGAAGCGACGGGAGTCCCTCGTCGAGCCAACCGAAGTGACGGAAGTGAATCGTCCACCGTCGATCTCGACGAGAACGTCGTCCAGCACGCGGCCGTCGACCCAGGCGCGCTCCAGCAGGTACGTCGTCACGACGCCAGCCTCGCCAGAGTCTCGGCGAGGGCGTCGACCCCGGCCAGGCAGTCCGGCATCTCGGCGTGCTCGGCCGGCGAGTGGCTGACGCCGGTCGGGTTGCGGACGAACAGCATCGCGCTCGGGATCCCTTGTGCTGACAGGATCCCGGCGTCGTGACCGGCCTGGGTCGGCAGCACCGGCCAGTCGCCGTCCTCGTGGTCGGCGGCGATCCGGCTGATCAGATCGGGGTCGAAGTCGACGGCACCCGAGACCGACTCGGGGGTCACCGTCAGCCGCGTCCCATCCCGCTCGGCCCGGTCTCTGGCCTGCCGGACGATCGCGCCCACCAGCGACGCCAGCGCCTCGTCGCTCTCGCAGCGCGCGTCCATCCACGCGGTGACCGCCGACGGCACGGAGTTGGTCGAGTTAGGCGCGGTGTCGACCCGTCCGAACGTTGCCCGCTGCCCGGCGAGCCGCGCCTGCTTGTTCGCGGCCAGGGCGGTCATGGCGTAGGTGAGCATCGGGTCGTGCCGGTCCTCCATCCGTGTGGTCCCGGCATGGTTGGGCTCGCCGGAGATGTCGAACCTGTAGCGCCCGTGCGGCCAGATCCGGCTGGCGACGCCGACCGCCGCCCCGCGGTCGACGAGGTCGCGTCCCTGCTCCACGTGCAGCTCCACGAAGCAGGCGACGCGCGAGCGATCGAGCCACGGGTCGCCGCCCGTCATTCCGGACGACGACATCGCCTCGTCCAGGCGTACGTCGTCGCGGTCCTTGAGCACTTGAGCCTTCGCCCAGGTCGTCGCTCCGGTGGCGAGGCGCGAGCCCAGGCAGGCCAGGCCGAAGCGGGACCCCTCCTCCTCGACGAACACCGAGACCCCGATCGGGCGCGCCGGGCGGAAGCCCCGCTCGTGCAGCCGGTCCACGGCCGCGAGCGCGGAGACGACACCGAGCGGCCCGTCGTACCCGCCTCCGTCGAGCACGGAGTCGAGGTGCGAGCCGGTCATGACACCGGGTCCTTCGCCGGCGTCCCACCAGGCGATGCGGTTGCCGAACGCGTCCGTCTCGAGCCGCAGCCCGCGCGCCGACACCTGCTCGACGAACCACGCGTCGAGCTCGCGCTCGGCGGCGGCGAAGGGCTGCCGGAAGTAGCCGCCGCTGTGGGCCGAGCGACCGACCGGGGCCAGGTCGGACCACATCCGTTCGAAGTGGTCAGGCACACTCGCCCCCATGGAGTTCCAGGACGTGGTCCGTCGTCGCCGCATGATCCGTGAGTACGCCGACACCCCGATCGAGCGCGCCGTCGTCGACCGGGCGCTGGCGAACGCAGTCCGCGCGCCGAGTGCAGGTTTCAGCCAGGGATGGGCGTTCCTGGTGCTCGACGACCGCGCGGACATCGACCGCTTCTGGGAGGCGACCACGACGCCCGGCGAGCTGCCCGACAGCTGGCTGCGCGGAATGACCACCGCGCCGGTCGTGATCGTGCCGTGCTCCAGCAAGACGGCTTACCTGCGTCGTTACGCCGAGGACGACAAGGGCTGGACGGACCTGGACGAGGCGCGTTGGCCGGTGCCGTTCTGGCACATGGACGCTGCCATGGCGAGTCTGTTGATCCTGCTCACCGCGGTCGACGAGGGGCTGGGGGCGTGCTTCTTCGGGATCCCCCCGGAGCACGAGGCGGCTACCCGGGAGGCCTTCGGCATCCCGGACGACTTCGACCCCGTCGGCGCGATCACCCTCGGACATCGGCGGCCTGCGGAGGCACCGTCGGGCTCGCCCACGAGCCGGAAGCGCCGGCCGCTCTCCGCCGTCGTACACCGTGGATCGTGGGGCGGCTGACACGCGTCCAGTCCACCGCCCGGCGAACCCGGGGTCAACGAGGCTCTCCCGTCCTGCCGTCTCGGATCCGAGAGTCAGGCTCCTCTCCTCGCGCCGCGTGCCTGACTCCGCGCCACAGCGCAGCTTCAGGCACACGACCCCGCTAGGTTGCAGCCATGACGGACCGGGCGGTGGCCAAGTTGCAGGCGCTGGTCCGCATCCCCAGCGTCTCCGACCGTGATCCCGAGCGCGTCGACACCGCCGCGTTCGACCGGCTCCTCGACGAGCTCCGCACCCAGTTCCCCTTGCTGCACGAGCGCCTCGAGCTGACCCGCGTCGGCACGCACGGCCTCCTCTTCCACTGGGCGGGACGCAGGGACGCGAAGCCCGTCGTACTGATGGCGCACCTCGACGTCGTACCCGTCGACGAGACCGCGCCCTGGCACCACCCGGCGTTCTCGGCAGAGATCGCCGACGGCGCGATCTGGGGGCGTGGCACGCTCGACGACAAGGGCTCTGTCGCCGCGATCTGCGAGGCGGTCGAGCAGCTGCTGGAGGCCGGCCACCAGCCGGCTCAGGACGTCTGGCTGTCGTTCGGCTGTGACGAGGAGGTGTCAGGGACCGCGGCGGTGGCGGCCATCGACGAGCTGGTACGACGTGGCGTCCGGCCGTGGCTGGTGCTCGACGAGGGCGGGGCGGTCGCGCACGAGGCCTTCCCGGGGATCAAGCGGCCCGTCGCCGCGATCGGCGTCGCGGAGAAGGGCACCACGAGCATCGAGCTCCGGGTGGAGGGGCGCGGGGGTCATGCGTCCACCCCTGCCCGCAACGGCCCGACCGCCAAGCTGGCCAGGGCGATCGTCGCTCTGGACCGGTCCCCCATGCCGGCACGGGTGCCTGACACCACGGTCGACCTGATGCGCCTCCTCGCCCCACACCTGCCTCGACCGATGCGGCCGGTGCTCAGCCGGGTGGCGAAGATCCGACCGCTGCTGAGCCAGGCACTGACCGTCGCCGGCCCCGAGGCTGCGGCGATGGCGCGCACGACGTTCGCGATCACCACCCTGGAGGGGAGTCCGGCCCTGAACGTGATCGCGTCGTCGGCAACAGCCGGCGTGAACATCAGGCTGATGCCCGGTGACACCGTGGACGACGTCCTCGATCACGTGCGGAAGGTGGTCCCCAGGGACGTCCTTGTCCAGGTCGTCGAGCGCGGGGAGGCGAGCCCGGTGTCCCCCCTGGGCGAGGCGTTCTACCTCGTCGCAGACGTCGCCGCCGAACTGTTCCCGGACGCGATCCCCGCGCCGTACGTCCAGACCGGCGCCACCGACTCCCGGCACTTCACCCGAGTCTCCGAGCACGTCTACCGGTTCGCCCCGTTTCGGATGGACGCCGCGCAGCGCCGAGCAGTCCACTCGTACGACGAGCACCTGGGCATCGACGCGTTCCTGGCCGGGATCGACTGGTACCGGCGCCTCATCGAGAGGCTGCCGGATGGCGACTGAGGAACCCGTGGTCTCGACAGGCTCGACCGATGAGCGAACCTCGATCGGCATCTCGCCATTGGCCCACAGACTGGCCACGATCGTCGGGTTCCTGGTCTGTGTGGAGATCGCGAGCGGGATCCTGCAGGGCTACTACACGCCGATCTACCGCGACATCGCCGACCACCTCGGCATTCGCGACGCCAGCGTCAACTGGTTCGAGGCCGCGCAGCTGGTCGTGTCCGCCCTGGCGGTGCCCCTGCTGGCTCGATTGGGCGACCTCATCGGCGCCCGAAACGTCCTGCTCCTGTCGACCGCCGTCACCGCGCTCGGCTCCTGGATCCTCGCGTTCGCACCAGGGTTCACGACGTTCCTGATCGGCTTCGCGATCCAGGGCGCCTACGTGGTCTGGCTGCCGATGGAGGTCGCCATCGTCTACCGGCGTACGACACGACCCGGCGGCGCCGCCCGACGTGACCGGCTCACTCGTCGCGCAGCCGGCGTACTGGTCGGCGCACTCGAGCTGTCGGTGATCATCGGGGCCGTCACCTCCGGCGCGATCGTCGACGCGACATCGATGACCGTCGTCCTGATGATCCCGGCGATCGTCGTCACGGCCGTCCTGTTCGTCATCTGGTGCGGCATCGAGCGCGACCCGCGGTCCTCCGGAGGCGGCATCGATCTCGGCGGGCTCGGCCTGATCGTCGTCGTCCTGGGTCTGGTGATGGGTGGGCTGATCGCGATCCGGGTCCAGGGACCAGGTCAGCCCCTGGGCTGGCTGCTGATCGTGGTCGGGCTGTTGATGCTGGTCCCGTTCGTGCGCTACGAGCTGGCGCAGCCCGAGCCGCTGGTCGACGTCCGCCTGTTCGCCAGCCGGCTGCAGTGGCCCGTGCAGCTGACGGCGTTCCTGTTCGGGATGTCCGTGCTCGGCGCGCAGATCCCGCTCTCGACGTTCGCGCGGACCGACCCGGACACGGCGGGCTACGGGCTGGGCGCGACCGCCGGATTCGTGTCCACGCTGATCGGCGTCTACGTGATCTTCCTGGCGATAGGCGCCTTCACCCTACCGCTCACGACGCGGTGGCTCGGCGCGCGCGGAGCGCTCGTCATGTCCGCGCTGCTGGTCGCTGTCGGGTATGCCCTCTGGCTGCCGTTCCACAACTCGACCTCCCAGGCCCTCGTGAACATGGCGGTCGTCGGCGTCGGGTCCGGCGCCCTGGTCGCCGCCCTGCCGGTCAGCGCGGCGGCCGGCGCTCCGCCTGCCCGCACCGGCTTCGCCACCGGGATGACGAACGCCACCAAGACCGTGGGAGGCGCCATCGCCTCCGCGATCTTCGCGATCGCCCTGTCCAGCACCGGCTCGATCCAGGACCCCGTGCGTGGTCATGCCCCGCTGCACGGCTACCTCGTCGTGTGGTCGGTCTGCGCTGCCGCCGCCCTGCTCGCCGCCCTCGGGCTCCTCCTGATGCCGCGCCCCGCCGACCCGGGGCCCGCTGCCGACGCCGACGCCCGATAGTCCGTGACGAACGTCAGGTTCTCGGGCCCATTTCGGCTGATGTTCGTCACGGACTACCCCGTCACCCACGCAGCCACGCCGCCACTGCTCCCACCGCCGACGCCGACGCCGACGCCCGATAGTCCGTGACGAACGTCAGTCTCCCAGGCCCGTTTCGGCTGACGTTCGTCACGGACTACCCCGGTCACCGCCACTCACGGACCACCCCGTCACCACACCCACCACAGCCGCATGGGAAAATGTCCTATGGGCACCTCGGAGACGTCCGACGGTCGAGCGGGCACCCCTGACCGGACACCGGAGCGCGACGAGCGCACCGGCCGCGCCGCTGCGGCACAGCGGATCCAGCGGCAGCACGAGTGGGTCGACCTGCAGATCAAGCAGGCGATGGAGCGCGGCGACTTCGACAACCTCCCCGGCACGGGCAAGCCGATCAAGAACCTCGGCACCCAGCACGACCCCGACTGGTGGGTCAAGCAGCTGATCGAGCGGGAGAAGATCACCGGCCTCCTGCCGCCGGCGCTCCAGCTCCGCAAGGACGACGCCGAGCTCGACGCGAAGCTCGACCGGCACACCGCTGAGTCGGAGGTACGACGCGAGCTCGAGGAGTTCAACGCCCGCGTCATGAAGGCGCGCTACACGCCGGTCGACGGGCCCCCACTCGTCACCATGCCGCGCGACATCGACGACGCGGTCGACGCCTGGCGGGAACGCCGGATGGCACGACGGCGCGAAGCGGCAGCCCGAAAGACAACGCCACGCCCCGCCGAGAGGGCCGAGCAGCCGAAGCGTCGCTGGTTCCGGCGTCGTGCGGGTTGACGTGCTCGAGCTGCGCCCGAACTGCGAGTGCTGCGACATCGACCTGCCACCCGACAGCCGCGACGCCCGCATCTGCACCTTCGAGTGCACCTTCTGCGCACGCTGTGTCGACGAGGTGCTGGAAGGGGTGTGCCCCAACTGCGGCGGAAACTTCGTGCCCCGGCCGATCCGTCCCCCCACGACGCTCGAGCGGCATCCGGCCTCGACCCGACGGGTGGTCCGGGACAGGTGCCCCTGACCGCGCTCAGGGCTGGTACGGCGGCGCGACTCCCCACCCCCATCGCGGCACGGGTGCGTGCTCGACGATGTCCTGCGCGTCCGAGGAGTTGTGCATCGCGAGCCGGGTGCCCCACTCGAGATACCCGACGAAGGCAGCACGCCACTCCGGGTCGGCCGGCAGGCCCGCATCGTCGGCGGCCAGGCTCATCAGGGACGCGAACCGGAACCGCTGCTCCGGGCTGATCCCCAGACCCCGATGGTGGGCGAGCATCGCGTCGTACCCGCCGAGCTCCGCGGTGTACGTCGCCGGCCCGCCGAACACCTCGACCCACCACGCGGTGACGTGGGCCCGGTGCTCTTCGCTGACCCCACCCGGGAAGAAGGGGGACAGGAGGTCGTCGCGCTCGACCCGATCGTAGAAGGCGTCGACCAGCCGGCGGAACGCCTCCGCACCTCCGGCCCAGTCGAACAGCGTCGGCACCTGCTCCTCGCTCATCCGATCACCGTAGCCAGCCGCGCAGACACCCTCGCGCACGCGACCTACGATGACCCGCATGTACGCCGTGCAGCTGGCCTTCGAGAACAAGGCGGGCGACGACACGCGCCTGGTGCTCCGGCCGGCCCATCGCGAGCGCCTCGCCGCGCTCGTCAGCAGGGACCGGCTGCTCGCCGCCGGACCCTGGACCGACGACAGCGGGGCGCTGCTGGTCTTCACGGTGGAGACCCGGGGGGAGCTCGACGCGATCCTGACCGACGACCCCTATTACTCCGCGCCGGGCGTGACCGTGGCGAGCATCCAGGAGTGGAACCCGGTGGCTCGGCACGAGGCGATCGCGGGGTTCTGAAGCGATGCCGAGCCCGGACGAGATGCTCAGCGCGGTCGTCGACTCGATGAAGGAGCGCACCGGGCATGACCTCGACGAGTGGGTCGCGCTGGTCGGGGCGAGCGGCGTCGACCCGCTCGACCAGAAGGCCGTCCGCGCCTGGCTCAGGGATACGCACGGCGTTCTGCAGAACACGCAGTGGGCGATCGCGTTCGAGGTCGCCCGCCGTGCGGGGTGGGTCGAGCCCGACGTCGAGGGCTATGTCGAGCAGCAGTACGCCGGCCCCAAGCAGCCGCTGCGCCCGATCTTCGACCAGGTCCGGGCGATGCTCGAGGATCTCGGCGATGACGTCACCCTCGAGGGCAGGAGTACGTACGTCCCGTTCGTACGCCGGCGGCAGTTCGCCGCGGTGGCAGCGGCGACCCAGACCCGCGTCGACCTGGGTCTGCGCTTCGCCGACGCGCCCGCGTCCTCCCTGCTGACGCCGAGCAAGGGGCCGGGGCAGTCGACCCACAAGATCGCGCTGGCCACGACCCACGACGTCACCGACGCGGTCGCCGACCTCGCCCGGGCGGCGTACGAGCAGAACGGCTGACCCTGCTAACGAGGCGCGGAACCCTTCCACCCTTGGCCCGTTGTGACTAGTGTCACGAGCACGGCCCGGCGATAGTTGCCATCTTCGGAGGATTGTCATGCCCCAGGAGTCAGCCGCATCCACTCACAGGCGATCTCGCCTGTGGGTGTTGATCATCATCATCCTCATCCCACCCATCGTTCTGCCGTTGTGGGTCCCGCTCTACAACAAGACGGACCCGACACAGTGGGGCTTCCCGTTCTTCTTCTGGTTCCAGTTCGCACTGATCCTGTTCTCGGCGGTCCTCACCGCGGGGGCATACGGGCTCTCGCGTGTGGCGGACCGGCGCGAGCGGCGAGGGCGGGGTGACGCCCAGTGAACGCCGTCGCCGTCAGCGTCTTCGTCTTCCTGTTCCTCGCCGTCAGCGTGATCGGCTTCGCGGCGGTCCGCTGGCGCCGCGCCGACCTCAGCAGCCTCGACGAGTGGGGCCTGGGCGGTCGCGGGTTCGGCACCTTCATCGCCTGGTTCCTGATCGGCGGCGACCTGTACACGGCGTACACCTTCATCGCCGTTCCGGCGACCCTGTACGCCGGCAGCGCGGTCGGCTTCTTCGCGGTGCCCTACACGATCATCGTGTACCCGATCGTCTTCCTGTTCCTGCCGCGGCTCTGGTCGGTCTCCCACCGGCACGGCTACGTGACCCCGGCCGACTTCGTCGAGGGACGCTACGGTTCCAAGACCCTGAGCCTGGCTGTGGCCCTGACCGGCATCCTGGCCACGGCGCCGTACATCGCACTGCAGCTGGTCGGCATCCAGGTGGTGCTGCAGGTGGCCGGCTTCGGCGGCACCGGAGCCTGGTACGTCAAGGACCTGCCGCTGTTCATCGCGTTCGCAATCCTGGCCGCATACACTTACTCGTCCGGGCTGCGCGCACCTGCTCTGATCGCGTTCGTCAAGGACGTGCTGATCTACGTCGTGATCCTGGTCGCGGTGATCTACCTGCCGCACAAGCTCGGCGGGTGGGACCACATCTTCACCACCGTGCAGTCGGCGTTCGACAAGAACAACACCGAGAACGCCAGCGCCATCGCCGCCGGCCAGGCCTCGGCCAAGGCGATCATGCCCCCGAGCCTGCTGCAGTGGGCGTACGCGTCCCTGGCCCTGGGGTCGGCACTCGCACTGTTCATGTACCCCCACTCCGTGACCGGGGTTCTCTCCACCAAGAACCGCGGGGTGATCCGCCGCAACGCCGCCCTGCTGCCGGCGTACTCCTTCCTGCTGGGGCTGCTGGCTCTGTTGGGCTTCGTCGCGATCGCCGCGGGTGTCACCGTGGCCGGCAACCCGCCCAACCCCCAGCTCGCCGTTCCACAGCTGTTCGAGAACGAGTTCCCCGCCTGGTTCGCCGGGGTCGGGTACGCCGCGATCGCGATCGGGGCACTCGTGCCGGCCGCGATCATGTCCATCGCCGCGGCGAACCTCTTCACCCGCAACGTCTACCGGGCGTTCTTCCGGCCGGACGCGACGCCGGCTGAGGAGGCGCGGGTGAGCAAGATCGTCTCGCTGCTGGTCAAGGTCGGGGCGCTGGTGTTCGTGCTCGCCCTGTCCAAGTCGTTCGCGATCAACCTGCAGCTGCTCGGTGGCGTCTGGATCCTGCAGACCTTCCCGGCGATCGTGGTCGGGCTGTACACCCGTTGGTTCCACCGATGGGCGGTGCTCCTCGGCTGGGCCGCCGGAATGATCTACGGCACGTGGACGGCGTACGACGTGGCGTCACCGACGCAGGCACACTTCGGGGGCCCGCTGGCGGACTTCCCGGGGACCACGACCAAGGTCTACATCGCCGCCACGGCCTTCCTGCTGAACCTGATCGTGACGATCGTGCTCACGATCGTGTTCCGGGCCCTCAAGGTCAGCCCCGGCGTCGATGCCACCTCCCCGTCGGACTACCGCGCCGACATCGGCGACACCGGTGTGGAGCCCGAGCTCGACCCACGTCGCCCGGCTCACGCCTAGCCCTCGGTCTCGGTGGTCGAGCCCGCGAGCGCCGGCGAGGGGTGTCGAGACCTCGGGAGGGTCTCGGCACGACCTCGTCCAGGGGCTCGGTCCGCTCGACCACCGGGAGGCGGATGAGTGGAGTGCGTCATACCGGCGGCGCGTCGTACGGCGGTAGGTTCCGCGCATGCCCATGAGTGTGCGCAGCGCCAAGGACTTCTTCCGCCCGCTCGCCGTCGGTGCGCCCGAGCCGCTCCGGGAGATCCCGGCGCGACCGAGCCGCGCGATCCACTTCTTCGACCCGTCGAACGAGAAGATGGTGGCGAAGGTGCCGCCGATGGTGGGCACCGTCGACGTTCTCCTCGGCAACCTCGAGGACGCCGTCAAGGCTGACCGCAAGGAGGCCGCCCGGCACGGGCTGGTGCGGATCGCGAAGGAGAGCACCGGCCTCGGCGGACCGGAGGCGACCACCCAGCTCTGGACCCGGATCAACGCGCTCGACAGCCCGTGGGTGCTCGACGACCTGATCACCCTGGTCACCGAGATCGGCGACCGCCTGGACGTCGTGATGGTCCCCAAGGTGCAGGGCCCCGAGGACATCGCGTACGTCGACCGGATCCTCGCCCAGCTGGAGGCACGGGCCGGGCTGACCCGGCCGCTGCTCGTCCACGCGATCCTGGAGACCGCCCGCGGGATGACCAACGTCGAGGAGATCTGCGGCGCCAGCCCGCGGATGCAGGGCCTCAGCCTCGGGCCGGCCGATCTCGCCGCCGACCGGCGGATGAAGACGACCCGGGTCGGCGGCGGCCATCCCGGCTACCTGGTCCGGGCCGACCCCCGGCAGACCTCCGACCACGTCGACGTCGAGGGCCAGCGCCCGACGTACCAGCAGGACCTCTGGCACTACACCATCGCCCGGATGGTCGACGCCTGCGCCGCGCACGGCATCTACCCGTACTACGGGCCGTTCGGCGACATCGCGGACACGGTCGCCTGCGAGGACCAGTTCCGCAACGCCTACCTGCTCGGCTGCGTCGGCGCCTGGAGCCTGCACCCGAAGCAGATCGAGATCGCCCATCGCGTGTTCTCCCCCAGCGTCGAGGACATCACGCACGCGCGCCGGGTCGTCGCCGCCATGGGTGACGGCACGGGCGCCGTGATGCTGGACGGGAAGATGGAGGACGACGCCTCGCTCAAGCAGTGCCTGGTGCTGGTCGAGCTGGCCGAACAGCTTGCCGAGCGTGACCCGGAGCTGAAGAAGCTGTACGACGCCATCCCGGGCCGGCCGGCGTGAGCACGGGTCAGACCGCGGCGTTCCGGCCACGCCGCTCGGTCCTCTACATGCCGGCGTCCAATGAGCGCGCTCTGGAGAAGGCGAAGTCGATCCCCTGCGACGGTCTGATCCTCGACCTCGAGGACGCCGTCGCGCCCGACGCGAAGCCGGCGGCGCGCGCGGCCTCGTGTGCCGCCGTGAAGAGCGCGGAGTACGGCGCCCGCGAGGTAGCGATCCGGGTCAACGGCGCCGACACCGAGTGGCATCAGGCCGACCTCGAAGCCGCGTGCACAGCCGGGCCGGACGCGATCGTCGTACCCAAGGTCGACGGCGCGGACGCCGTGCGAGCCCTGGTCGACGCGATGAGAGACCTCGGGGCGCCTGAGCACACCAAGCTCTGGGCGATGGTCGAGACCCCCGCCGCCATGCTGCACGCAGAGGAGATCGCGTCGGCCAGTGACCGGCTGACCGTGCTGGTGATGGGGACGAACGACCTCGCCAAGGAGCTGTACGCCGAGCACGTGCCCGGCCGCCATCCCCTTCTCCCGGGGCTCGGGCTGGCGCTGCTGGCGGCACGCGCGACGGGCACCGGCATCCTCGACGGGGTCTACAACGACGTGCGGGACACGGACGGTTTCCTCGCGGAGTGCCGGCAGGGCCGGGAGATGGGCTTCGACGGCAAGACCCTGATCCATCCCGGTCAGGTCGAGGGAGCGAATGCCGCGTTCGCGCCGAGCGCGGAGGCGGTCGAGG
>JAFMQY010000210.1:1821-6569 GCA_017354415.1 Nocardioides sp. | reverse complement strand
TTGCCCGGTAGGGGGCGGACGACCCGAAAGGGTTTAGTCGACGAGCTCGGTCGGTTCGGCCACGACGTCGACCAGGGCGCCGTTGCGGAGGACCGTGATCTCGATGCGCCTGCCGATCGCGTCACCGAGCATCAGCCGCTGCAGGGTGCCGGCATCGCCGAGCGGGTGTCCGTTCACCGCGAGCACCATGTCGCCGCGGTGCAGGCCGCTGGCCTCGGCCGGGCTGTGCTCCACGACCTCCACGACCTCCAGCGCGGTCCGCTGGCCGGTCCGGTCGGCCCAGGCCGGGGGCAGTGGCGCGGGCGCGCTGACCAGGCCGAGGTAGGCACGGCGTACGCGGCCGTCGTGCATGAGGGCGTAGATGATCCGGTTGGTGGTGTCGTTGACGGGTACGGCGAGCCCCAGCCCGATGCCTGCGACAGCCGTGTTGATGCCCACGACGCGGCCGGACGCGTCGGCGAGGGCCCCGCCGGAGTTTCCGGGGTTGAGGGAGGCGTCGGTCTGGATGACGTCCTCGATCAGCCGCGCGGTCGTCCGTCCGCGCGCCGGGATGCTCCGTCCGAGCGCGCTCACCACGCCGGCAGTGACGCTGCCGGCCAGGCCGAGCGGGTTCCCAACCGCGACCACCAGCTGTCCGACCCGGAGGCTGTCCGCGTCACCGAACTCGGGCGGGTCCGGCACCGTGCGATCCGCCCGGAGCACGGCCAGGTCGGAGAGAGGATCGCGTCCGACGACCTGGAAGCGGGCCGTCGTACCATCTGCGAACGACGCCTGCCCGGCCGTCGCGTCGCCGACCACGTGGGCGTTGGTCACGAGGTGTCCCTCGCCGCTGAGCACGACTCCGGAGCCCGCAGCCTCGCCACGGCCGCTGCGGATGCGCAGGGCGGCTACCCGCGGTGTCAACGACTCGGCTACGCCGACGACGACCCGCGAGTAGGCGTCGAGGGGCCCTTCGCTCATCCCGTCATCCATACCCGACACGAACGCCCGGAGGCCACCGGACGTTTCCGCGTTCGCCGACAGCGGAAGCGTGACGGCGGCTCTGGAAGGATGAGTGCGTGCCGTCCTCGCTGCCCCAGGGCGACCCGGCCCCCACCGACGCGTCCCTGCCCGACGCCGCCTTGGACGAGCTCGGCACCCGACCGTTCGGGATCTACGTGCACGTGCCGTTCTGCGCGGTCCGGTGCGGCTACTGCGACTTCAACACCTACACCGCCGAGGAGCTCGGCGACACCCCCGGCGCGAGCCGTACGACGTACGCCGAAGCCGCGATCGCGGAGATCCGGCTGGCACGGCGGGTGCTCGGCGACCGCGACCTCCCCGTCGACACCGTCTTCTTCGGCGGGGGTACGCCGACCCTCCTCAGCCCGGCCGACCTGTCCGCGATGCTGGCCGCCATCGCCGCGGAGTTCGGGCTGAGTCCGGACGTCGAGGTGACCACGGAGGCCAACCCCGACAGTGTCGCCGCCTGGGACCTGCAGGCGCTCCGGGAGGCCGGATTCACCCGGATGAGCTTCGGGATGCAGTCGGCGGTCGGCCACGTGCTGGCCACCCTCGACCGCACCCACGACCCGCTCCGCGTCCCCGCCGTGGTCGGCTGGTCCCGGGACGCCGGCTTCGAGCACGTGAGCCTGGACCTGATCTACGGCACGCCGGGGGAGTCGAAGGCCGACTGGGAGCTCTCGCTCGAGGACGCCCTCGCGTGTCATCCCGACCACATCTCGGCGTACTCCCTGATCGTCGAGCCAGGCACCGCGCTGGCTCGGCGCATCGCACGGGGCGAGCTGCCGATGACCGACGACGACGACCTCGCCGACAAGTACCTCCTCGCGGACCAGCGCCTCGAGAGCGCCGGGTTCGCGTGGTACGAGGTCTCGAACTGGGCCCGCGACCGCAGCGCGCGCTGCCGTCACAACGAGCTCTACTGGACCGGCGGGCACTGGTGGGGCGTTGGCCCCGGCGCCCACAGCCACGTCGGCGGCGTGCGCTGGTGGAACGTCAAGCACCCCGCGGCGTACGCCGGTCGGCTGGCCGAGGGTGTCAGCCCGGCCGCAGCACGGGAGAGCCTGGACGCCGAGACGCGGCGGGTCGAGCGGGTGCTGCTCGAGACCCGGCTGCGCGACGGGCTGCCGATGATGACTCTCGATCAGCCGGGACGGGCCGCGGTGATCGACCTGGTCGACCGCGGCCTCGTCGAACGGGCGGGGGAGCGGTTGGTGCTCACCCTCGACGGCCGGCTACTCGCCGACGCAGTGGTGCGCGACCTGCTGCCCTGAGCATGTTCATGAGGGGCGGTCAACACCTCCGGCGACAGGGGCCGTGCAGCCGCGCCGCTCGGGCGTCACTCGACGCCGACTGCGAACGCCGCCTCCAGGTCGTGCCGGGAGTAGGTCCGGAACGCGATGTGGGTCTCGGTCGAGAGGACTCCGGGAACCTTGTTGAGCCGGTCGGCGACGACCTCCGCGATGTCGTCGTGGTTGCGCACGCGCACCATCGCGATCAGGTCGATCTGGCCGGTGACGGAGTAGACCTCGCTCACGCCCTCCAGGTCCGCGATCGCCTCGGCCACCTGGGGGATGCTCGCGACGTCGGCCTTGACGAAGACGACGGCGGTGATCATGTCCCGACACTAGTCGAAGCGAGCAGCCGAGCCCGAGGTACGAGGGCTCGGCGTGGGCGAGCGCAGGTTGAGCAAGCGACGCGACTGAGGAACGAAGTCGCACGAGCGCGTCGAAACCCAGCAACGGCAAGCGGAACGACCGACCCGGGGGCGCAGGCGGCTAGTCATGGACTACCCCGGAAACGTCAACGAACCCGGTCGGGTGGGGAGCGAGTCACCGCGCAGGGCGGGTGGCGACCGGCAGGTCGCGGCGCTCGTCGAAGGGCACGACGTCGAGCCGGGACTGATGGACGGCGTCGTGCAGGGCGAGGTGGCGGGTGGCACCACCGACCGGGCACACCCATTCGCCGTCCATCTCGACCAGCCGCACGCCCGGAGTCTCCAACCAGCGCAGGATCTTCTCGGTCTCCTCGGCGGTGGCGGCGGGCACCGGACCGGGCCCGCCGAGCACCGACTCGCCGCTGGCGACCAGGCCGGCGACGAACTCGTGGGCGTCGGTTCCGGGTGGGATCACGCCCGCCGCGGCGAGCCGGCCGAAGCGCACCACGTGCACGGCCCACCGCTGCCGGCCGGTGGCGGATGCCGGGTCGTCCTCGCGACGAGCGGCGACGAGATGGGGGATCCGGGTGAGGGCGGTGAGCCGCTGGGTGCGCGAGACGGCGCGGACGAAGGCGGCGAGCCGGTCGCGGTGGACGCCGGCCTCCTCGAAGCGCTCGTCCTCGGCGAGCCTGGCCATCCGGCGGGTGATGAGCTCGACCACGTCATCGGGGCGGCGTAGGAGGTTGTCGCGCAGCTGCCGCACCACCGCGGCGTACGTCGTCTCGTCGACGCTGCCGTCACACGGCGAGAGACAGCGGCCCATCTCGGCGAGGACGCACGGAGATCCTGACGGCGTACGGGCGATCCGCTGGGAGCACTGGCGCAACGGGAAGGTGTCGTGGAGCGCGGCCAGGCACTTCTCGGCGGACTTCCTGCTGGAGAAGGGGCCGACATAGTCCGCTCCGTCGTCGAGCACCCGGCGCACCAGGGAGAGCCGTGGCCAGGCCTCGCGGGTGAGCTTGAGGTAGTGGACCTTCTCCGGGAAACGGGAGCGGCGGTTGTACTTCGGCTTGTGCTCGGCGATCAGCCTCAGCTCGCGCACCTCGGCCTCGAGCGACGTCGCGCACTCGATGCCGGTCACGGACTCGGCGATCCCGACCATCTCGCCGATCCGCGACCGGGTCTCGGAGGCGGTGAAGTAGGAACGGACGCGAGTTCGCAGGTCGCGGGATGTGCCGATGTAGAGCACCCGGGCCCGCTCGTCGCGGAACAGGTAGACCCCCGGCGCATGCGGCAGTCCCTCGGCGAGATGGCGCTTGCGGCGCTGGTGCATCGACACCTTCGCGCTGAAGGTCGACAGCTCCTCCAGGGTGTGCACGCCCAGCCCGCCGAGGCGCTCCATCAGCCCGTGCAGGACGTCGACCGTCGCCCGCGCGTCGGAGAGGGCCCGGTGGTTGGGGGTGGTGGAGGCGTGGAACACGCGGGCGAGTGAGGAGAGCTTGCAGTTGGCTGCATCGTCGCGGGTGATCACGCGCCGCGCGATCTTGGCGGTGTCGAGCACCTCGAAACCGGGCCACGACAGGCCTTGCCGGGCAGCGAACCACTGCAGGAACCCGACGTCGAACGGCGCGTTGTGGGCGACCAGCACGGTGCCGGCTGCGAACTCCAGGAACGACGGCAGCACCGCCTCGATGGACGGCGCCTGGCCGACCATGGAGTTGGTGATGCCGGTGAGCACCGCGATGAACGGCGGGATCTGGGTGTGGGGGTTGACCAGCGACTGGAACTCGCCGAGCACCTCGCCGCCGCGCACCTTGACCGCGCCGATCTCGGTGATCATCGACCCGCCCTCGGCCGACCCTCCGGTGGTCTCGAGGTCGACCACGCAGAACGTCTGGTCCCGCAAGGGGCGGCCCAGCTCGTCGAAGCTGCGCTGCGCCTCCCATCGCCGCCGCGGGGCGCGCACACCGGGGGCTGGGAGAAGGCCCTCGGCCGCGGCGGTGGTCACGTCTCGACGCTAGAACGCACCTCCGACAGCAACGCCCGACACGCCCGAGCGAGGACGTGGCCGCTGCGACGGAGTCGGCGC
>JAFMQY010000210.1:0-1811 GCA_017354415.1 Nocardioides sp. | reverse complement strand
GGGACCGCAGCGAGACCGAAGCGAGCTTGCTCGCGAGGTGGCCTGACGGTTGCCGCGGCCACGGCCGCAGCGAGACCGAAAGCGAGACCGAAGCGAGCTTGCTCGCGAGGTGGCCTGAGAGAGGTCGTGTGCAAAGTGTCGGTGGTGCCTGGGAACGTCTGCGCCATGACCGGCACGACAGACGGCACGACGAGGATCGACTGCGACACCTGCCTGGTGCGCGGGCAGGCCTGCCACGACTGCGTGGTCACGGTCCTGCTCGGGCCACCACCGGAGCTGACCCTGGCCGACGACGAGTGCCGGGCGCTCGATGCCCTGGCCGCCGGCGGCCTGGTGCCGCCGCTCCGGCTGGTGACGGCCGTGGACCCACCCGCGATCGAGTCCGCCTGAGTCTGAGTCACCCGGACGGTGAGTCGGCGAGGCTGGTGTGACGTGTGTGACATGCAGTCGCAGCGACCCGAAAAATTGTCACAACTGGCTGGTTGAAAGTTTTGCGGTCTGTTCAGGGTGTGGCTAGGGTGACGCCTCAGATGCCCGTGCCGATGGACCAGTCCGGTGTCCATGCGGGCGTCGCGCCGAGTCTTCATCGTGGCCGCTCGGGGTCGCGGCGAGGAGCCGGGGAACCAACCCACCTGGGGTGAATCGCCGTCAAGGCGGAAGGGCACACACGTGCCGTTCCGAGGAGGCGGTGTAGGGCCTGTCGTGCCCGAACCCGTCAGCTCACCTGGTAGGCGTACGACACGTAAGGGAGACCGTCCGCTCGTGCTGAACGGCCGGAAGAGCCTCGTCACCGTCATTGCCACAGCCGCCATCGTCACCTCCGCCGGGATGATCTCCAGCGGGACCGCGCAGGCCAAACCGAGCATCGAGGACGTCCAACATCGCGTGGACCGCCTCTACCATGCGGCCGAGCAGGCGTCGGAGCGGTACAACCAGATCCACGTCCAGCTCACGCAGATGCGGGGCGACGTCCACGCCCTACGCGCGGACCAGGCCCGTCAGCAACGTCGGACCGAACAGGCGCGCCAGGTCATCGCCGACTCCATCATCCAGCAGTACGAGGGTGACTCGCTCTCGGCGGTCGGACGCGCGGTGGTCGCCAAGGACCCGAACCAGTTCGTCTCGCAGCTGACCACGATGTCGGCGTTCAACTCGATGCAGGCGAGCCAGTACTCCTCGTTCCTGACCGAGGCCAAGGCGCTCAAGCTCCGCCAGGCCGCCACCGACAAGCAGATGGCGAAGATCGCCGCGCTCGAGAAGCAGGCGGCCCAGGACAAGGCCACCATCGATCACAACCTCGCCGCGGCGAAGAGCCTGCTCGGCAACTTGAAGGCAGCCCAGCGCCAGCGGATGCTGGCCGCCTCACGCAGCACCAGCCCCACCCCCGTCTCCTCCACCTCTTCCACGCCCACCTCCTCCGCCCCGGCCTCGGGTCGGGCCGCGGCCGCGGTCGCCTACGCGATGGCCCAGGTGGGCAAGGCCTACGTGTACGGCGGCGCCGGCCCGGACGCCTTCGACTGCTCCGGCCTCACCATGGCCGCCTGGGGTGTCGCGGGCGTCGGCCTGCCCCACTCGGCGGCTGCCCAGTACAACTCCGGCACCCACATCTCGGCCAGCCAGCTGCAGCCGGGTGACCTGGTGTTCTACTACAGCCCGATCAGCCACGTCGGCATGTACATCGGCAACGGCCAGATCGTGAACGCCGAGAACCCCTCCGTCGGCGTGACGGTCACCGGCCTGTACACCATGCCCTATGTCGGCGCGGTCCGCCCTGGCTGACCGGCAACCCAAGCCCCGGAGGGCCGGCCGCC
>JAFMQY010000016.1 GCA_017354415.1 Nocardioides sp. | reverse complement strand
GGGCTGCGCCGTTCCCTCGCCACCACAGGAGTCGATGCGGTGGCCGCCGCATGCCGTCCGCCAGGCGCTGTGGTTTGTCAGTCGGTGGTCTCGACGAATCCTCGGAGGACCAGCTTTGCGGCATCCTGTCCCGTCCGGTCGTCATAGATCGGCTGTGGTCCGGCGGTGATCCGGATGGCGTCCACGTAGGCGCCGCGGCCGTGGTAGAGCGGGTCCGTGGTGTAGCGCCAGCGCAGCTGCACCGGGCCGCTCAGCCCGTCGAGGCTGGCGGTCGCATGCAGCCACTGCCGGCCCTGGTAGCCACTGACCCGGCCCGGGGTGGTCACCTCGAGGCGGTCACCACGGATCGCGAACGGCACCTCGTGCCAGCTGGTGCCCCCGTCGCTGGAGGCCTCGAGGTAGACGAAGTCGTAACCGGGCTCGGTGTCATACCAGAGCTCGAACGCGAGAGTGGCTGCTGTGGGAAGGGTGATCGGCAGGACCAGGCTGTTGGTGGTCCGGTCGGACATCCCGCCGAACCACTCGCGGGAGTCGGCGGCCGGCTTCACCGCGGTCGCGCGGGCCAGGTCGTAGGCGCCCTGGCGGCGCTGGGGGTTGGGGACGCCCCAGTTCCGGCTGGGATGGACGGCGTTGGTCAGCAGCAGCACGAAGGACTGCGTGGTGGGGTCGACCGCGATGGAGGTTCCGGTGAAACCGGTGTGCCCGCCCGTGTACGGCGTGGCCAGCGCGCCTTCCTCCCAGTGCTGGTACAGCTCCCAGCCGAGGCCGTGCTCGTTGCCGGGGAACGCCTGGTTGTAGTTGGTGAACATCGAGATCACCGAGTCTCTGGACAGGATCTGCGCACTGCCGTACCGGCCTCCGTTCAGGAAGGCCTGGCAGAAGATGGCCATGTCGCGCGCGGTGGAGAAGACGCCGGCGTGGCCGGCCACCCCGCCCAGCGCCCAGGCGTTCTCGTCATGCACCTGACCCCAGACCAGGCCGCGGTCCGGCACCTGTTGGTACTCCTCCGCTGCGATCCGCTGCGTCAGCGAGGTGGGCGGGTTGAACATGGTGTCGCGCATGCCGAGCGGCGACGTGATCTGGTCGCGGACCAGCACATCCAGGGTCCGGCCGGTGATGGCCTCCGCCACGAACTGCAGCGTGATCATGCTGAGGTCGGAGTAGATGTACTCCGTCCCGGCCGGCGCCTGCGGGACGGTGCTCATCACCGCGTCGATCCGCTCGGCCATGGTCGGGTAGGTCCACAGAGCCGGGCTCGGGTCCGGCGGCAGCCCAGAGGTATGGGTGAGCAGCTGGAGGATCGTGATGTCGCCCTTGCCGTTGTTGTCGAAGGCGGGCAGATACGTGACGACCGTGTCGTCCAGGGCCAGTCGGCCCTGCTGAATCAGCTGCAGCGCCACCGTCGAGGTGAACAGCTTCGACAAGGAGGCCAGGTCGTAGATCGTGTCCACGGTGGTGGGAATCCACTGGTCCCGTGGCAGCTCGGCGCCCTGCCCGTCGGCATAGCGCAGGTTGAATCCGGCCGCCGCGTATTCGGCGACCACGCCGTTGCGCCCCGCGATCACCACCTCGCCCGGGTAGACCGCGTGCCCGTTGGCCCCGGTGCCAGGCTGCAGACCGGCCGCTGCGTCGGCCGGGATCAGGTCGGCGTACGTCGAGACCAGCCCGGCTTGTCTGGCGGTCCCGAAGCGCAGAACCGGGCCGCCATCAGGGATCAGCTCCGGCAGAGTCCGGCCGCCGGACGTCGTGACCGTGACCTGCCCCGATCCTGTGACCTGCGGTACCGCCCTGTGGTTCACGCGCCCACGAGGCGTCGCGAACGCCGGCCCGGCAAGCGACGGAAGTGCCGCTGCCGCAGTAACGGCGGCCGATGCGGTCAGGAACTGACGCCGATCCATGATGGGCACCCTCCCGAGTTCGTGCACTGGTGCAGCTCAGCCGGCGTGACCCGCCCGCCGCGATGTCGAGGGCGTAGCCCCGCGGCAACCGAGGTGGCGGATTCATCCGGAACCGATACAACGGCAAAACTCCCACCGAACACTCAGCGGGTCAACATCTCCCGGAGCCGATCCTCGGCGAGCCAGGATGCCCGTGGCCGAGGCGTCCTCACACGCGCACACGGCAGCCGAGCCGCTGGTCGGTGGCCATGTCGGTTCTCCTTGTCTTGTGGTGCGGCTGAGCGGGTGAAAGGCGTCAGTGGGTGGCGGTGTGGACGACGAACGGGGCGGTCACGACGGTTCCGTCGGCGAGCTCGAACTGTGCCCAGAGCCGGTATGCGCCGGGCCGGTCGAACCGGACGTGCAGGTCGAGTGCGGGTCCGAACGAGGTGCCCGGGAGGGCGAGAACGGGTCGGCCCTGGTCGTCGTAGGTCTCGGCGTGCCGGTGGGCGAACGTCGAGGCGTCGGCTCGCATGATCACGACGTGGCCGGCGGCTCCGAGGTAGGGCTGCAGATCGGTGACCGGCCCGGTCGCCTCGCCGGTGGCGTCGACGTGGGCGAAGGGGAGCGTGAAGTCGCTGTCGTCACCGACTGCCGCGTGCCCGTCGAGGGTGATGCGGACACCGTGACCGGTCCAGGACCGGATGTCTCCGGCCGGCACGGGAGCCGGTGCGGGCTGGTGCCCGGCGACGGTGAGATGTCCACGTCCCGGTGGTCTCGGAGGACTTCGGCGAGGCACCGTCCGTCCATCTCCTCGGGTCTTCGGGCTTGCAGGTCGGGACCTTCGACCCGGCAAGGAGCGGCCCGCAGTAGGAACGATGGCTCCTGAGGGCGGTCCGGCGCGAGCGCGCCGGAGGCAGAACGACGCTGACGCCGCTCACCACAGGATGTCGTCCACGCGCCGAGGAGCCGCACCCGATGAGTACCCGAAGCCGGGAGAGGACCCGGGAGATGCGAGCAGCGCGGGCCGCCGAGCTGGCCCGAGAGCGGCGCCGCCATCGGACCTTCCAGGTCGTTGGCGCCGTCGTCATCGTCGGGCTGCTGGCCGGGATCGCGTTTGCGGTGGCGAGGTCGGTCACCAGCGACACCGGTGTGGAAGCGACCGGAAAGGTCGTCGTACCGGCCAATGTCGAGGCCGGTGCCTTCCCCGTCGGGGACGCGAAGTCCCCCGTCACCCTCGACTTGTACTACGACTACATGTGCCCCGCCTGCGGCGCGTTCGAGGCCGCCAACAGCAAGGACCTTTCCCGTCTCATCGCGGACGGCACGCTGCGAGTCAACCTGCGCGTCCTGTCCTTCCTCGACCGGATGTCGCAAGGCACCGAGTACTCCACGCGCGCCGCCAACGCGTACGCCACGGTGGCCGACCGCGCCCCTAACAAGGTGTGGGCCTTCCACACCGCCCTGTACGACAACCAGCCCGAGGAAGGCACCAAAGGGCTCAGTGACGACCGGATCGCCGAGATCGCCACCGAAGCCGGAGTGCCGGCCGGCGTGGTCGACACATTCGCCGACGGCACCCACCGGGGGTGGGTCGCCCAGAGCACCCGGGAAGCGAGCCGCGCCGGGGTCAGCAGCACGCCCACCGTGCTGATCAACGGCAAGGTGTTCGCCGGCGACTGGTCCAGGCCCGGGGTGCTGGCCACGGCGATCGAGGACGCCGCCGCCGGCAGCTCGCGATGACCGGCACCCTCGCCATCGCAACCCGGACCCGGCACGGCGACACCGCCGTGTGGGTGGTGATGCTGTTGTCCTCGCTGGCCAGCCTCGTCGCCTCGTTCGTCCTGTCCATCGAAGCGCTCACAGTCGCCGAGAACCCGAACGCCGACCTCGGCTGCAACATCAACGCCGTCCTCAGCTGCGGCACGGTCGCCACCTCGTGGCAGGCATCGCTCTTCGGATTCCCCAACGCCTACCTCGGACTGATCGCCGAACCGGTGGTGATCACGATCGCGGTCGCCGCCCTGGGCGGGGTGAGGTTCCCGCGCTGGTTCATGATCTCCGCGCAGGTCGTGTACACCATCGGCCTCGCCCTGGCGCACTGGCTCTTCTACCAGTCGATGTTCCACATCGGCGCGCTCTGCCCCTGGTGCCTGGTGATCACGTTCGCGACCACACTGGTCTTCTTCGAGATGACCCACGTCAACATCCGCGCGGGCAACCTGTCCCTCCCTCGGGGTGCGAAGCAAGCGCTGTCCTCGGCGGTCGAGGCGAACCTTGACCTCATGGTCGTGATCGCCTGGATGCTGGTACTCGTACTCCTCATCGTGCTCAAGTACGGCACGACGCTCTTCTCCTGACCCCCGCCGTCTGGCGGTCGGGCGACACGTCGGGCGGTGCGCGCATGCCCTCGTACACCCGCGAGACCTTCGACGTGATCTCGGCCCGATCCGCCGGGCCAGACCTGTTGATCGAGGTCGCCGACTCCGGACCCGGCTTTCCTGTCCCGCGCCTTCGAGAGATTCGCACGACCGGGCTCCAGCCGCGCCCGACGAGACGGGGGGCGCGGGCCTGGGCCTGGCAATCGTCAGCGCCATCGCCCAGGCGCACGGCGGACGCGCCACAGCACGCAACGGTCCGGAGGGGGGAGCGATCGTGCGGATGGAGCTCCCCGGCAGCGTCGACCCGGGACGTGACGGCACCGGCACTGCATGACCTCGTGCCACACCACCCATCGGCGACCAGCTCGCTCGGGGAGACGACGATCAGGGCTCGTCGTCGCGCTCGGGGAGGGTAGGGGCATCGGTCGGGTACAGGCCGGCCACGAAACCGTAGACCTGGTCACCGGCGCGGGGGATCTGCGCGAACGTGCGGGCGAGGGCCTGCACCTCGGCCCAGAAGGCACGCACGTCCTCGATGGGGATCCGCGCATGCATCAGGGTGCAGCGCAGGTCGTCGGCGTCGTGCGCGGGGCGCGACTCCCGGTAGGCCGTGGCGACGCCGTCGATCACCGCGACGGTCGCGATGTCCTCCGCAGAGCTCAGTGCTCCGATGTAGATCGTCCGTGCCACCCGTCCGTAGTAGCGCTCCTCGATCGCCCGCACGCGCTGGGTGCGGACCACCTTGAGCAGACCGGCATCCACGAGCAGGTTGACGTGGTAGGCCACGGTGCTCTTGGGTCGGCCCACGGCCTCGGCCATCTCGGTCACGGTCGCGGCGCGCTCGAGCAGCAGCTCGAGCAACGTACCGCGCAGGTCATCGGCCAGGGCGCGCAGCTGGGCCGGCGCGGTCACCACGATCATCTCGTCGAGTGGGTAGTCCGGGATCTGCTGCTGATTGACCGACATATCTAGAACATTCTAAAGTGATGGATCATTCGAAGGCAGTCGTTCGATGGACAGGAGTGTATTGACATGGCCGAGGTGCTGCTCTTCCACCACGTGCAGGGACTGACCGACGGAGTCCGAGCGTTCGCCGACGACCTGCGTGCGGGCGGACACACCGTGCACACCCCGGACCTCTTCGCCGGACACACCTTCGACTCCATCGACGAGGGCTTCGCCTACCTCAAGACGCTGGCCGAGGGGGAGGACGACCGTCGGTTGGACGAGGCCGTCAGGCCGCTGCCCGACACCCTCGTCTACGCCGGGTTCTCCTACGGCGTGATGGCCGCGCAACGTCTCGCCCAAACCCGGCCGGGAGCGCGCGGTGCCCTGCTCTACGAGGCGTGCATCCCGATCTCGGGCGAGTGGGCCTTCGGCGCATGGCCGGACGCCGTACGGGTACAGGTCCACGGCGCCGGGGGTGACGAGTTCTTCCAGGAGGACCTCCCCGCTGCCAAGGAGCTGGTGGAGGCACAACCTGACCTGGCCGAGCTCTTCGTCTACCCCGGTGAGCGGCACCTGTTCGCCGACCGCTCGCTCCCGTCGTACGACGCCGACGCGGCGGCACTGCTGCTGCAGCGCAGTCTGGAGTTCCTCGACCGCGTCGAGTGACAGCGGTACCCAACGGTTCCTCACGCGTCGATGCGACCATCAGCTCTTCTCGTTCCGCGGTGTCCGGGAGCGGCGACCGAAGGCCTGGGTGAGCGAGGACCTTGGCCACTGCCGTCGTCCGCGGTGCAACGACAAGCTGGCAAGTTTGACCGAAGGTCCGCCTGGTGTTGCCCGGGCTCAGTCACTCCGCAGACAGTGTGCGCGGATCAGCGACACCGTCAGTCCACACCGTTGATCACAGTCGGATGGTCCGAAGGCGTAGGGCGTTGGTGATCACGCTGACCGAGGACAGGGCCATCGCTGCGGCCGCGATCATCGGGGACAGCAACCAGCCGAACGCGGGGTAGAGAACACCGGCGGCGATCGGGATCCCGGCGCTGTTGTAGCCGAACGCGAGCCACAGGTTGCTGCGGATGTTTCCCATCGTGGCCTGGGAGAGGTGCCGGGCACGGGCGATGCCGGTGAGGTCGCCGTGCAGGAGGGTGACGCCAGCGGACTCGATGGCCACGTCGGTGCCGGTGGACATGGCCAGGCCGACGTCCGCGGCAGTGAGCGCGGGCGCGTCATTGGTGCCGTCGCCGGCGAAGGCCACGACTCGTGCTTCGGCCCGCAGCGCGCTCACGACCTCGGACTTTCGATCGGGCAGCACCTCGGCCTCGACCCGACTGATGCCGAGCTGCGCGGCGACCGCGTGGGCGGTGACCGGGTTGTCACCGGTGAGCATCACGACCTCGATCCCGACGTCCCGCAGCTCGGACAGCGCCTGCGCGGTGGTGGGCTTGACGGGGTCAGCGATGGCCAGCACTCCCGCCAGCCGGCCGTCCACGGCGACGAACACAGCGGTTGCGCCGTCGCCGCGCAGATCGTCTGCGCGCTCGGCCAACACGCTGGCGTCGACGCCGACGGAGCCGAGGAAGCCGCTGCTGCCGACGGTGACCTGGCGCCCCTCCACAACGCCGGTGACGCCCTTGCCGGCCGGCGCCTCGAAGTCGTCGACCGCAGGGAGGACGTCGCCCGGCCGAGCGTCTGGCGTGCCGTCCGAACGGTCACCGCGGGCGGCGTTCACGATCGCCCGGGCGAGCGGGTGCTCCGAGGGCTGCTCCACCGCACCTGCCCAGCGCAGCAGCTCGGCTTCGGTGAACCCATGGGCGGGCACGACCCGGGTGACGGCGGGCTTGCCCTCGGTCAGGGTGCCGGTCTTGTCCACGACCAGGGTGTCGACCTTCTCGAACCGTTCGAGGGCGGCGGCGTTCTTGATGAGCACGCCCGCGCGGGCACCCCGTCCGACGCCCACCATGATCGACATCGGGGTGGCCAAGCCCAGGGCGCAGGGGCAGGCGATGATCAGGACGCTCACGGCCACCACCAGCGCGTGGGCGAGCTTCGGATCGGGTCCCACCACGGCCCAGACCACGAACGCGAGAACGGCGATCCCGATGACGGTCGGCACGAACCACGCGGAGACTCGGTCCGCAAGCCGCTGGATCGGCGCCTGAGACCTCTGCGCGTCGGCGACCATCTGCACGATGCGCGCCAGCATGGTGTCCCGCCCGACCGCTCGTGCCTCGATCAGGAGAGTGCCGCCCGCCGCGAGAGTGCCGCCGATGACCGTGTCGCCGGCGCTCTTGGTCACCGGCATCGACTCTCCGGTCACCATCGACTCGTCCACCGACGAGCGTCCGTCGACCACGACGCCGTCGACGGGGATCTGTTCGCCGGGGCGCACCCTCAGACGATCGCCGGCGGCTACCCGGTCCAGGGCCACGTCCGACTCAGCGCCGTCGGTCCCGACCAGGTGTGCGGTCTTCGGGGTGAGGTCGAGCAGGGCACGGATGGCTCCAGATGTGCGTTCGCGGGCGCGGAGCTCGAGGACCTGGCCGAGCAGCACCAGGGCCGTGATCACCGCAGCCGCCTCGAAGTACACCGGCACCGAGCCGTCCATCGTGCGGAACGAGTCGGGGAACAGTCCCGGTGCGAGGGTCGCGACGACGCTGAACAGCCAGGCGACGCCGGTGCCCATCGCAATCAGGGTGAACATGTTGAGCTTCATGGTCCGCACCGAGGTCCAGCCTCGGGTGAAGAAGGGCCAGCCCGCCCACAGCACGACAGGTGTGGCGAAGGCCAGCTGTAGCCAGGCGGAGAGCCGACCCGGAACCGCGTCAGCGATCACGTCGAACAGCTCGGCACCCATGCTGAGCACGAGCACCGGGACGGACAGACCGACCGCGATCCAGAGCCGGCGAGTCATGTCGACCAGCTCCGCGGACGGCCCCTCGTCAGCCGCGACGGTCACCGGCTCCAGCGCCATCCCGCAGATCGGGCACGAGCCGGGTCCGACCTGCCGTATCTCGGGGTGCATCGGGCACGTGTACTCCACCTCGTCGGTGCCCTGATCGGAACCGCGGGAGGAGGCGAGCCCGCCCTCGAACGCGGCGAAGCGATCGCGGCAGTGCTCGGAGCAGAAGAAGAACGTCTCCCCGTCGATCTCCACACGGGGCGAACCGGAGGCCGGGTCGACATCCATGCCGCACACCGGGTCCTTCAACAGTGTCCGGGCCGCCCCACGGTCGGAGAGGCCGTGCGACACCCCAGCGCCACGGTGATCGTGATGCAGCTGTCCGTCGTGTTCGCTTGGCATGGTTCGAACATACCCCCTAGGGGTACCCCCGGCAAGGGCCCACCGTGCCCGGGTCAGCGACTGGCGTGAAGGGTGCCCTCCAGCGCCTCGACGAGCAGGTCAGCGTGCTCGTCGTCGAAGACCAGCGGTGGCCGGATCTTCAAGGTTGCACGCTCCCGTCCGGTACGACCGATCAGCACACCTCTCTCCCTCATGCCGTCGACGGTCTGCGCGGTGCGTTGCGGGTCAGGCCGACCGGTGGCGGGATCCACGATGTCGGCGGCGACCGCGAGTCCCCAGCCGCGTACGTCGCCCAGCTGCGGCTCCTCGCCGGCGACACCGCGCAGTGCGGCGAGGAGTCGCGCGCCCGTGACGGCCACACGGGCCACGACGTGTTCCTCCTCGAGGGTCCGAAGCACGGCGATCGCTGCCGCGCACGCCGCGGTGCCGCCGCCGAACGTGCTGAAGTAGTCGGTGTCCGCGATGAACGGGTCGATCAGCTCCGCGGGGCCGCAGACGGCGGCGACCGGGTACCCGTTGCCCATCGGCTTGCCCAGGGTCACCAGGTCGGCCGGGACCCGGCCGGCCACGAAGCTCCACAGGCCGTCTCCGGTCCGACCGTGCCCGGCCTGCACCTCGTCGGCGACGTACAGTCCGCCCGCCTCATGCACCATGGCTGCGACCGCGGCGGTCCACTCGTGAGCCGGCCCGCGGACGCCGTCGCTGGTGAACACACCGTCGACGAGCATGGCCGCCACGCCATGGCCGCTGGAAGCGAGGCTCTCCACGGCCGACGCCACCGCAGCGGGTGCGGCGGGCGGAGGCTCCACGAGACGCATGTGCACCGGGGGAGGACCATCACCCCAGCTCTCCGGCGAGAACGCGGACGTCACCTCCGTGACGCCGTGGTAGGCCCACGAGGTCACGATGCCTCCGCAGGCGCCGGTTGCGTGCCGGGCGATCCGCCATGCCAGGTCGTTCGCCTCGCTGCCGGAGTTCACGAGCAGTACTCGATCGAACCGAGCCGGGAGAGTGACCAACAACCGTTCGGCCAGCTCGACGGGAGCCTCGTGCAGGTAGCGGGTGTTGGTGTTCAGCCTGGCCAGCTGGGAGCAGACCGCGTCGACGACCGCCGGGTGAGAGTGCCCCAGCACCGGCACGTTGTTGTACGCATCGAGGTAGCGGCGCCCGTCCGCTCCCTCGAGGAACATCCCACGCCCACCCACGAGATGCACCGGCTCGGAGTAGCTGACCTCCAGCCCGCCCAGCACCTGCGACCGCAGGCGGAGCAGCTCGGTGGTGGACCGCCGGCGGTAGGGAAGCCCGTTCCCGCGGTACGGCGTGCCCGTGGGGGCGCCCGCTACGGCGGTGGCGAACCGCGCTGTCAGCGTGTCCAGGCCGGCGTCGAGCATGGCCACGAGCTGGTCATACGCCACGTCGTCGATCTGCGGCGCGGAGCCGAGCTGTTGGGTCCGCCACGCGGTGATCAAGACGCACGCGGCGTAGCGCGCGGCCATCAGGTCGGCGACGAGCCCCATCTCCTGTGGCTCCAGCGGGGTCGTCGAGGCATAGCCGGACATCACCTCATGCGCGACCTCGAGTGCATCATCGCGGCCGCTGAGCACATCGGCCACCGCGACGCCCAGGTCGCACACCAGTGCGGTGTGCGTCATGTCTCCGAAGTCGGTGATACCCGTGACAGCCATCCTCTCGTCGACGAGCACGTTGGTGGGGGCGAGGTCGTTGTGCACGACCTGGGCGCGCACCCTGGCCAGCTCCGGTGCCACCCGTTGCTCGAAACGGTCGAGCACGGTTCGGATCACCGGCCGGCGCCCCTCGTCGACCGCGGGGAGCCACGGTCGCAGCTGCGGGAGGCGTCGTACGTCCCAGGCGATCGGATAGGACGCCGCCGGATGGACGAACCCGCGCAGTGCCTGCCCCAGTCGGGCCGACATGCGCCCCCACTCCCGCAGGTGCGTCGGGCACAGCTCCTCCGGATCGGGGTGCCGACCCTCGAGCCAGGTCATGACCCACGCCAAGGAGCGACGGCCATCGAGCCCGGTCAACACCACCGAGCGCAGCCCCTTCCGCGTCGGCACGACCTCGGGCACTGGCACGTCGGGTGCCACCGTGCGGATGTGGCGAAGCGCGGAGTACTGGAAGTCCAGCACCTCCTCCCTGTCCGCGGGGTTGTGGACCTTCAGCAGGTACGGACCGCTGGACGTGTCGACCCGGAAGTTCCGGTCGCGTTCGCCGTGGACTGCCGTGAGCTCCCCCTCCAGCCCCCACGAGCCGGCCAAGGAGTCGCGCAACGCGGACAGGTCGAGCTCCGGCGCGGACACGGCCAGTGGGTCGTTGGTCGATGCGGTCACCAGACCATTCTGGCGGCGACCCGCGACCGGAAACCCAGTGCGTGGGCCGAGCCCGGTCCAGACTGTGTGGTGCCAAGGGCGCGAGGCCGGACCGTCGGTGGGAGGAAGGCGCGATGCGGAACCCTCTTCCGGTCGTCAACTACGGGCAGGTCGTTGACGGGCTCGGTGGTCATCGGGGCGTGGAGCAGCTCTCCGCTCACCGGGACGCCGACGATCTCGAGATCGCCACCGCCGCGACGACCATCCACCAGGCCCTGGAAGCGCTCAAGGCAGCCGAGGTCCATGCCGACGTGATGAGCTCACCGGACGACCGCGTGGCGGCAGCGTTGCAGACCGCACTCGCAGAGCACGCTCAGGCACTCGGGGGGCCTGCCGGGGTTGTCGAGGGTGTGCTCGCCGTCAAGTTCGACCGCCACGACCTCGGCTGGATGCGAGCCATCCTCGGCGCGATCAAGGAGCGGCTCAACATAGGCAGGTTTGACTTCCTGCCGAGCCCCACCGCCGCCACCTCGCTGCCCGACACCACACGCGTGGCGTTGCTCGGAGACTGGGGCACCAATCTGTACGGCGCGCCGCACTGTGCCGACGCGATCCAGTCCGACGGCCAGTTCGGCGCGGTCGTGCACCTGGGCGATGTCTATTACTCGGGTAGCGCCACCGAGATCCATGAGCGGTTCCTCGCCGAGTGGCCGTTCGTCCCGGGCGCACTCAACCGTGCCTGCAACTCCAACCACGAGATGTACAGCGGCGGCAAACCGTACGCGGAGATCACCCTGCCCCGGTTCCACCAGGACTCCAGCCTGTTCTGGTTGGAGAACACCCATTGGGTGCTGCTCGGTCTGGACTCCGCCTACGACGAGGGCCGGCTCGGCCCGCTCCAGGTGCAATGGGTCACTCGGACCGCCCTCCACGCCAGGGCAGCGGGCAAGCAGATCCTGCTGTTCTCCCACCATCCGCCGTGGCGGACAGACACCGGCGAGACCCTGCCGCTGACCACGCCGATCGTCCATGTGCTCGAGCGGGGCCTGGTGGCCGGCTGGTACTGGGGACACGAGCACCTGTGTGCGCTCTTCGACCCCCATCCGATCTGGCATATGTGGGGCAGCTGCATCGCGCACAGCGGCTTCCCCTACGTTCGTCCCGACGTGGCGTCGAGCGGCTGGCAGCAGGCGGGCGAGGTGGTCGCCGACGACAGCACCTGGCACCGGATCCCGATGCGTGGCCAGACCCCTGCCGGGCTCGTCTTGGACGGACCCAACCGGTGGGTTCCGGGCCACGAGTCCGACTTCGGCCCCAACGGCTACGCCGTACTGGAACTGGACGGCCCGCACCTCCGTGAGCTCGTACTCTCCCCAGACGGCACCGTGGTGCACGACCGCACGCTCGCGTGACCTGGATCGCCCGATCCCCGCGTCAGGTCGTAGCCAGGAGCAGCTGCGTTCCCGACGGCGTACCTTGAATGGTGCTCACCCTTCCGTGCGCGGAGCCCTCAGAGACACGCGGGGAACAACGACTCGAGGAGAGCCATGGCCGACCCCATCGTGGAGGTGCAGAACCTCAGGAAGACCTATGGCCCCAAGGTGGCCGTCGCGGATGTCTCCTTCTCCGTGGCGCCGGGCGAGATCTTCGGCATCCTCGGCCCCAACGGTTCCGGGAAGACCACTGCCGTCGAGTGCATCGCGGGCCTCCGCGACGCCGACGACGGCCACATCCTCGTCATAGGCATCGACCCGCAGACTCACCCGGACCTCATCCGCGAACACGTGGGCATCCAGTTCCAGGAGGCCGGGCTCCACGACAAGGTCACCGTCCTCGAGGCGCTCTCGCTCTTCGCGAGCTTCTACGAGACCCCGGCCGACGTCGACGATCTCCTCACCGTGCTCGACCTGAAGGACACGCGCGACGCCCGATTCAAGAGCCTCTCAGGAGGTCAGAAGCAGCGGGTGTCCATCGCGCTGGCGCTGGTCGGCAACCCGAAGGTCGCCATCCTCGACGAGCTGACCCAAGGCCTCGACCCGCAGGCGCGTCGTACCACCTGGGAAGTCGTGCGCCGCGCGCGCGACACGGGCGCCACCGTGCTGCTCGTCACCCACTTCATGGAGGAGGCCGAGCGCCTGTGTGACCGCCTGGTCATCCTCGACCACGGCCGCATCATCGCCGAAGGCTCGCCCCAGGAGCTCATCGACTCCGTCGGCGACGCCCGGAGCCTCGAGGATGTCTTCGTCGCCCTCACCGCCAAGTCCCCAGCCGCTTCGACCACCCGGAGCGCCTGACCATGGCCACCACGACCTCATCGCCACGGGCCGTACTCCGCGCCACTCGCTCGCGCGGCTTCCGCCGCCTCGTCCTGACCGAGGGGAAGGTCTGGGTCAGAGGAAGCGACATCTTCTGGGTGCTGCTGTTCCCGACCGTGCTCATCCTGGGTCAAGCCGCGATCGCGCCGGAGCTGCGCGAGATCGCCACGGGAGACACCTGGGCCGGCACGCCGTTCTACGGCGTCACGGTCATCAACGTCGTCCTGCCCGCGATGCTCGCCATGCCCATCGCCATCACCGCGCTCACCATCATGCCCGCCAGCTTCGGGGGCTTCCGCGAGAGGGGCGTGCTCAAGCGATTCTCCGCCACACCGATGCGTCCGCAGTCGTTGTTCGCCGCGCACTTCATCATCAACGTCACGATGTCCCTGGCCGGGGCGCTGATCGCCGTCATCGTCACGTCGGCCCTGTTCCGTGTCGTCGAGCCGAACAACGTCGCCATGGTGGTGTTCGGGTTCGTGCTCGGCATGGCCTCGATGATGGCGCTCGGCTCCCTGGTCTCCGCGCGCGTCTCGCGCGCCTCGGCCGGCACGGCCATCGGCAACATCATCTTCTTCCCCCTGCTCCTCACCGCCGGCGTCTTCACCGTCATCGAGCCGGGCACTGTGCTCTATCAGATCGCGCGGGTCACCCCGCTCGGGGCGGCCTCGCAGGTGATGTCGTACGGCTGGTTCGGAGGCTCCACCTTCCCGTGGATCCAGATCGTCGCCATGGTCGCGTGGACGGCCGTGCTCACGCCACTGGCCGTCAGGTTGTTCAAGTGGACGTGAACTCCGTCGCGTCCACGAACGCCTCGAGGCGCAGCGTGACATCGGCCCAGGAGACCGTCGCCCGGATGGTTCGGACAGGGAGGTACCGACCACACTCGACGGGCGCGACCGAAGGCCGGCACGATCCCTACGACGCCTGGTGCGTGGTCGGAATGCGACGAGCGGGCCTGGTGGTCAGCCGAGCGGCCACGAGGCCGGCTGCTGCGCCCAGGATGACCGCGACGGCGGCCGCGGGGGCCGGTGGTTTCGTGACCATGCAGAACACGATCCCGGCGCCGAGCCCGGCCCTGACCAGGACCGCGTTCCACATGCGCGGGTGCCGGAGCGTGGCGGTGGCCACTGGTGAAAGGTCGCCGTCCGCGGATCGGACCAGGGCTCCCACCTCCCGTAGCTCTCGGCCGGTCAGCGGTTCACCGAGAACGACGTATGCGACCCACCCGGCAAGCCCGACGATGATCCAGCCTTGCCAGGACCAGGCGTCGATGGCGAGAAAGAGGCCCGCGCCGAGGACGGCGAGGCGTGCCCAGGGACCAATCGAGGCCGACACTTCCAGGGTGCGAACCCAAGGCTCGGCTTGACCAGCGGTCCTCGCGGACCTCAGGCCCCCGATGGCCACCCAGTCCGCACCCAGACAGCCGAACATGACGATCACCGACGTGATGTGGAGGAAGAGAACGACGTTGTAGCCAGTCACGACGACTCCAACTGGGATGCCGTACTGCGGTCCGGTACGCCGCTTCCGGCGTAGGAGTCGAGGTCCTCGACGAGACCGAGGATCTCCGGGTGGCTCTCGAACCGACGCCGGTGGACATCGGCGATCTCGTCGGCGATCGCGGCGTCCTCGTCGTCGGTGATGTCGAACGAGGCGAAGTCGGACACGAGCGGCAGACCGGCGGCGTCGGTCTGCAGGTGCCAGGGCGCGCTCAGGTAGGTCTCGTAGGCCCGGATGTCGGCCAGTGCGTACATGGCGCAGTACTCGAACTCTCCACCTATATCGCGGCCCACGCACCAGTCCTGGATCACGTCGATCTCTCGGGGATACCGTCGCAGGCGTTCGAGGCCGGCCTCGACCTCCTCCGGCGGAACATCCGGCTTGAACGTCATTCGGGTCAGGTGGTAGATCATGGGGACTCCTCGGTTGCGACCCGCTGAGGTCTGTGACGATCGAACCCACCCAGAGTCACCCGACACGGCGACTCCGGTCGTCAGCCCGAAGTGCCATTCGAGGTGGAAGTCCGTGCAGACGACGTAACCGCGTGCTGCCCGATGGTGGAAGCGACGTGGCGACGCTGCCTCTGTCGCCGGGCCGACGTGGACGAGTCCCCGACTACCACCTTCGGCCACCCGGCCGGTCTGCCCATTGCCGGACGTGTCCACCCGGGTCGGCACCTGTGAGTGACGTCGGGCTGCGGTGTGGTGCGGTCGAATCGGTCGCCATGAGATACGAGATTCGCGTGACGGACGGGCTCGACGGGTCCTGGTCGGCGTGGTTCGACGGCATGGAGATCACCACCGAGGCGGGCGGCGTCACCCTCATCGCCGGCGACGTCACCGACCAGGCTGCGCTGCACGGGCTGCTGGCCAGGGTTCGTGACCTCGCGTTGCCGCTGCTGTCGGTGCAGCGCATCGGGCCGCCGTACGGTGACAGAGCCGGCTGAGGACGGTTCTCCCGGCGCAGCAGGCCCTCGGCTGGTCGACGAGAACGATGGTTCCGGTCGGCGGTCGGCTCCACCTACACTCGTCCACGCATCCAGCACACCCGCGCGACGGCGTGTGGCGTGCGAGTGCCGTTGCGATGGTCGGGACGCCGGCGGACAGGGCTGAGCAGGTGGTCGCGGACAGACCGGTGGGTCTGCTGGCGACCAAGTTCCACGTGCCTCAGCCGCCGCCGGGCTGTGTGCCGCGGGAGCGTCTGGGTCGTCGGCTCGAAGACAGCCTGGGCAGCGAGCTGACGCTCGTCTCTGCGCCTGCCGGGTTCGGGAAGACGACGCTGCTGGCCGAATGGTGCCGGCACAGGCAGCAGCCGGTGGCCTGGCTGTCCCTGGACGCCGGCGACAACGACCCGGTGCGGTTCTGGCGTTGCACGGTGGCCGCGCTGGACCATGTGCGGCCGGGGTTGTCCGAGCAGGTCGCCGGCCAGTTCGGTTCGCCTGCGTCGATCGAGTCCCTGGTGACCACCGTGGTCAACGAGCTGACCGACGAAGGTGTCGACGGACTGCTGGTTCTCGACGACTACCACGTGATCGAGGCGGAGCCGATCCATGCGTCGCTGCGGTTCCTGCTCGAACACCAGCCGCCAGCTCTGCACATCGTGCTGGCGACCCGGGCGGACCCGCCACTGCCGCTGGCCCGACTGCGTGCCGCTGGCCGACTGACCGAGGTACGCGTCGCAGATCTGGCATTCGAGCCGTCGGAGGCGGCCGAGCTGCTGGGGGAGGCAGCCGGGTGGCAGCTGGACCAGGACGACGTCGCGGAGCTCGTGGCTCGGACCGAAGGGTGGGCCGCCGGGCTCAAGCTGGCCGGCCTGTCGCTGCCCGGGCAGCCGGATGTCGCTCGTTTCGTGGAGTCGTTCTCGGGCAGCCACCGCTATGTGCTGGACTACCTGGCCGAGGAGGTCCTCGAGCAGCAGTCGGCGTCACTGCGCGGCTTCCTGCTGGAGACGTCCGTGCTCGACCGGCTGTCCGGGCCCTTGTGCGACGCGGTGACCGGGCGGAGCGACGGCCAGCAGATGCTGGAGGCCATCGAGGCGGCGAACCTGTTCCTGGCGCCACTGGACGAGGTACGCGGCTGGTGGCGCTACCACCACCTGTTCGCCGACCTGCTCCGGGCCCGCCTGCAATATCAGGACCCCGCGAAGGCTGTGGAGCTGCACCGACGGGCGGCGGTCTGGCATCACGAACATGGGCATGCGGACGACGCCGTGCATCACGCGCTGGCTGCCGGGGACGACACCTGGGCGGCCCGGCTGATCGAGGTGTACATGGACGAGTTCCTGGTGCGCAGTGAGGGCGCCACCGTGCAGCGGTGGCTGGCCGCGCTGCCGGGGGAGCTGGTCGCCTCCCGGCCGCGGCTGCTGCTGCCCAGGGCACGCATCGCGCTGCTGTCCGGCGAGGTGGAGGGCGTGGAAGAACTGCTGGATACGGCAGAGCGGACGGCTTCCGACGTAGCCGACGAGCCCTATGAGCCGTCGATCGGCCGGGCCGCGAGCTCGTCGGTGAACATCGCCACGCGGATTGCCCTCGACCGTGCCTGGCTTGCGGGGCTGCGGGGCGACGCCGAGGCCACGACTGTGTACGCCGAGCAGGCCCGGGCAGCGCTCCACGAGGGCGAGTGGATGGTGGAGGTGTTGACGCGCCGGCTCCTCGCCCTGGCCGACTGGCTGCGCGGGAGGCTGCCCGACGCGGAGCGCGCCTTCGCGGCGTGTTCAGCTGACTTCGTGCGGGCCGGCGAGCTCATGCCGTCCTCCTGGTGCAGCCTGTACCTAGGGCAGATCCAGTGCGCTCAAGGACGCCTGGACGCAGCGGTCGAGACCTATCAAGAGACACTCGAGCTGACTGCCCCGGCGGATAGGCCGGCCCTGCCGGCCGCCGGCTTCGCCTATGTCGGCATGAGCGAGGTTGCCTACCAGCGCAACGACCTCGACAGGGCGCTCGACGACGCGACCGAGGGCGTCAGGCTGTGCCGCAACCTCGCCAACGGCCAGGCGTTGGCCGTCGGGATGGCCACGTTGGCCAGGACCCGCAACGCGGCGGGTGATCAGTCTGGCGCCCTCGATGTCCTCGAGGAGGCGCTGCGCGTCAGGCCCGGCCCCACGGTGACCAGCCTGCTCAACCCGGTTCCGGCGCTGCGCGCCCGCCTCCTGATCGCCCACGGCGACGTCGAGGCGGCCGCACAGTGGACATCAGAGCGTGGCATCGGTCCGGACGACGAGCCCACTCACTCCGAAGAGGCCGCCTACCTGGTGCTGGCTCGAGTGCTGCTGGCCAGGGACGAGCCCGAGCAGGCACGGGGGTGCTGGACCGGCTCCACGCACCCGCAGTCTCCGGCGGCCGGGTCGGCAGCGTGATCGAGATCCAGGCAGTGCGGGCGCTCGCGCTCGACGCGACCGATGACGAGGACGCCGCCGACGACGCGTTCGTCGACGCACTCACCCTCGGGTCTCGTCAAGGACACCTCCGACTGTTCGTCGACGAAGGCACACCGATGGCGGCCCTTCTCGGCCGGTACATCGCCTCCCACCCTCGGGATCACCCGCCCGTGCCAGCCGACTACCTCCGGGTGCTGGTGCGAGCGTTCGAGACAGCCGGCGCCGGGCCGACAGACGTCGCGGAACAGGTGGTCGTCGCGGGCCTGGTCACCCAGCTGAGCTCGCGCGAGCTCGACGTGCTGCGACTGCTGGTGGCCGGCAAGCCGAACCAGCAGATCGCCGACGAGCTCTACGTGACCGTCTCCACCGTCAAGAAGCACGTCACCCACATCCTGGACAAGCTCGGTGCAACCAACCGCACCGAGGCCACCGCCCGTGCCCGCGAGCTCGGGTTGATGCCCTAGCCTCTGGGCGTGGCCGACCTCCTGGAGCTCGACGCCGAGGAGCAGCGCATCCTCGGCAGCCTCCTGGAGAAGCAGGTGACGGTGCCGTCGTCGTACCCGCTGACCCTCAACTCGTTGCGCACGGCCTGCAACCAGGCGAGCAGCCGCGACCCGGTGGTCGAGTACGACGCGGAGACCGTCGAGCAGACTGCACGCCGGCTCCGGGACCGCGGCTTGCTCCGCATCGTGTGGGCCGACACCGGCCGCCGGACGTTGAAGTACCACCAGACCCTCGACGAGGTCCTGGAGCTCTCGCCGGACGAGCGGGCCCTGATCACCGTGCTGCTCCTCCGTGGACCACAGGCGCCGGGCGAGCTGAGAACTCGCACCGAGCGGCTGCATCCGTTCGCCGACCGCGACGAGGTCGAGCAGCTCCTGGCCCGGATGGCGGAGCGCGGCCTGGCCCGCATGCTGCCCAGGCAGCCCGGCCAGCATGACCCGCGGTGGGTCCACCTCCTGGGCGAGTCCGCCGTGTCGCCGGTCGCCCCGGTCGCCACGGCCGCCGTCGACCGCGAGAGCGTGCTCGCGGACGGCGCCCCGGCTCGTGACGAGCGGGTACGCGCGTCGTACGACGCGGTGGCCACGACGTACGCCGACCACCTCGTCGACGAGCTGCGCGACGGTCTGCCCTTCGAGACCTGGCTGCTGGACCGGGTGGCCGCACATGCGGACGGCGGACCGGTGGTCGAGGTCGGCTGCGGGCCCGGCCACGTGACGGCGTACCTCGCCGAGGCGGGCGTCGACGCCACCGGCATGGACGTGTCGCCGGGAATGGTCGCGGAGGCTCGGCGACGGTTCCCCGACGGCTCGTACGAGGTCGGCGACCTGCGGCGGCTGATGCGCCCGAACACGGCGCCGGGCTGGTCGGCCGTGTTGGGTTGGTACTCGCTGATCCACCTGGCCGCCTCCGAGTTGCCCGATGTAGTGTCCGCGCTGTGGCGGCCGCTCGCGCCGGGTGGCTGGCTGGTGCTCGCCATGCATGCGGGTTCCGAGGTGCAGCACCACGCCAGCTGGTTCGACGTTCCGGTCGACCTCGACTTCGTGCTGCACGAGCCCGGGGACGTGGTCGCCATCGTGAAGGCAGCGGGCCTGGTCGATGTCGAGTGGTACCGACGTGGCCCCCTCGAGCACCGGGGCGAGACCACCAACCGCCTCTACGTCGTGGCCAGGCGGCCAGTGTGACGACGCTGTCGGCCGTGCTTCTCGCCGTATCGCCGTCGTGCTGGTGCTGACCTGGACGCCCGTCGCGTTCCCGCGGTCCCCTGGGGACGCGTCCGGCCGGCCGAGGCCGAGGACCGCCGAGTGCCGCTCATCTACTGGCGCCCGGGCTGCACCTTCTGCGTCCGGCTCCAGCTGGTGCTGGGCCTGGCCGGGCGCCGGGCGGTCTGGGTGAACGTACGCCGCGACCCCGCTGCCGCCGCCGGTGTGCGATCGGTCAACAACGGCAAGGTGACGGTGCCGACCGTCTTCGTGGGCGAGGTGCACCGGACCAACCTCGCTCCGGCTTGGGTGCGGGAGCGGCTGACCGTCATCGGTGGTGGCGACCCGCCACCACCGCTCGACTGAGTCCCCGCGGCTCGCACGGCATCTCAGGCCGCCGAGGACCGACTCGCCGTGCTGACCCAACGTGAGCGCGACGTCCTCGCGCTCGTCGGACGCGGCCTCAGCAACGACGAGATCGGCGAGGCACTCTTCCTCAACCCCGCCACCGCACGCACTCATGTCAGCCACGCCATGGACAAGCTGGGCGCCCGTGACCGCGCCCAGCTCGTGGTCGTCGCCTACGAGACCGGGCTCGTGGGCCGTCATCACGACGGGTGACCGACGTGACGTCGGCCGACGCCGAGGTCACGGCAGACGATCAGGCCTACCCGTTCCCAACCGGCGCCGTCAGGGCTTAGTGTCGTCCCGTCCTCATCTCGGGGGGCAAACGAGCCCGGAGGCGCCTGTGTTCGCTCGGTCCGCATCCACCACTCGCCACGCCCGGACACTGCTCCGGCTACTGGTCATCGGCCTGACCGTCGGGGTGGCCGCGACGTTCGGTCCACCCGCGGCCACGGCCAGCGATCCGGGACATGCCGGCGACTCGCCGTACCGCGGCCTGATCATCTCGAAGATGCGCCACATGACACTGGAGCAGAAGGTCGGCCAGCTCTTCGTGATCGAGGTGGCCGGCCGCGACGCCACCAACGTCAGTGACACCGCGAAGAGCGTCAACCAGAGGCTGTACGGCGTCGACACCCCTGCCCAGGCGATCGCGAAGTACCAGCCTGGCGGTGTCATCTACTACACGACGCGGGTGCCCTGCACGGGCTGCGCCAGCGACGACAACATCGGCGACCCTGCACAGGTCGCGACGCTGTCCAACGGGCTCCAGGCGGCGTCGCTGTCGCAGGACGGAATTCCGCTGCAGATCTCGGTCGACCAGGAGGGCGGCGCGCTGGTCGCCCGCTTCGGGCCCCCGGCGACACAGATGCCTGGCGCGATGGCCCTCGGCGCCGATGGCTCGGCGGCGGACGCCCGCACCTCCGGCGACGTGATCGGCACGGAGCTGAAGGCGGTCGGGGTCACCCAGGACTACGGCGTCGACTCCGACGTCAACATCAACCCGAACAATCCGGTCATCGGGGTCCGCTCACCCGGCGGCGACCCTGCGCTGGTCTCCCGGATCGTCACCGGCGAGATCCAGGGCTTCCACGACGCCGGCGAGTCCGCGGTCTCCAAGCACTTCCCCGGTCACGGCGACACCGGCGTCGACAGCCATTTCGGCCTCCCGATCGTGACGCATGACCTGGCCACGTTCGAGTCGACCGACCTGCCGCCCTTCAAGGCCGCGGTCGCCGCCGGGGTCGACACGATCATGACCGCCCACGTGGTCTTCCCGGCGGTCGACCCGTCCGGCGCGCCGGCGACGATGAGCCACGCGATCCTCACCGGGGTGCTCCGCGACGAGCTCGGCTTCAAGGGCCTCATCGTGACCGACGCGCTCGACATGGGCGGCGCCACGGCGACGTACCCGCCGAACGTGGCCCCGGTCAAGGCTTTCGAGGCCGGCGCGGACCAGCTGCTCATCCCACCGCAGATGGACACCGCGTACGGCGCCGTGCTCGCCGCGGTCAAGGACGGCACGATCAGCCGGCAGCGGCTCGACGAGTCGGTCTACCGGATCCTGCTGCACAAGTACCAGCACGGGATCTTCCAGGACCCGATGGTCGACCCCGCCGTCGCGCCGACCGTGTTGGGCGCACCCGACCACCTCGCCGCGGCCCAGGCGGTCACGGACCGTACGACGACGCTGGTCAAGAACGACGGCAACGTGCTGCCGCTCGCCCCTGGCCCGCGCAACGTGCTCGTCACCGGGTGGGGTGTGGCCACGACGGCACAGCTCGGAGACGAGTTCACCAAGCGGGGCGCGACCACGCAGGTGTTCCAGACCGGGACGACACCGTCGGACTCGCTGATCAACCAGGTCGTCGCGGCCGCCGCCGACAAGGACCTGGTCGTCGTGTCGACGTACAACGCCTGGGGGCTCGACCCCACGACCGGGCAGCCCACGGCGTCCGACGTCGCCCAGACGAAGCTCGTTCGTGCGCTGCTCGGGACCGGAAAGCAGGTCGTGGTGACCGCGATGCGCAACCCGTACGACGTCGCCGCCTTCCCGGAAATGCCGGCAGTGCTCGACGCCTACGGGTACACCCGTGACTCGATCACCTCGCTGGTCAAGGTGATCTACGGCGAGGTCGATCCGACGGGCAAGTTGCCGGTCTCCGTGCCGAACACCGACGGGAGCGGGGTCCTCTACCCGCTCGGCTACGGCTTGGGCTACTGACGACAACCGATCCAGGACGGCGCACGCTCACGACAGGGTTGCCCGCGGGGGATCTCGATCCTCAGTCGGAGGCTGCGACTATCCCCGGCCAGAGGTGTGCGAGGGTGCCGCTGAGAGTGCAACGTGCGATCGGCTCGCCGCGCTTGTCGCTGCCCTTCGGCGTGGAGATCGTCCCGAGAAGGCGGTAGGTCGCGCAGAAGGGTGCGGCGCGGCGTCCGTAGCCGATGACGACCGCCTCTTGTCCAGTCACGTGGGGGCGCCAGTACTGCATCGTCACTTGCGGCGACGCGACCGGCGGCAGCCCGTGCCCGAACAGGAGGAGTGCGCACGCCTCGCCGTAGTTGGAGGCGAGGACGACATCGGAGCCCCGTGCCGCCTGCTCCACCTGGCGGACGTACTCCGGCCAGCCGATCTCCGACTGGTAATCGCCTCGCGCCGAGATGACTCCGAGGCGGTTGGCGGTGTCCAGCGGCAACACGGGCAGAAGGATCGGAAGGATCAGGAGGTCGACGATGACGAAGGCCCCGGCTGCAATCCACAGGCGCCGGCGAGTCAGCCAGCGGTCGAGGGGCAGCGAACCCGCCGCGAGCGCGAACAGCACGACCGGTAGCGCGTAGTACGACTTGCCGCCGAGCAGGAAGAACGCGACGACCGTTCCGACGAGGGTCCATCCGAGGGGCCGCAGCGCACGGTCCCGCACCAGCGACACGGCACCGGCGACCGCGACCGGGACGGCGACGGCGCCGAGCAGCACCAGGTTGACGATGAACTGGACCCGGGTCTCGTCGCTCCCGCTCGGTGGTGGATTCACGAAGAAGTGCACGCTGGTCCACCCGTGGCCGGCCTCCCAGACAAGGTTCGGCACGAGGAGGATGGCGGCGATCGCGATGGCCAGCGGGAAGCCCCAGGTCCGGAGCACGTCTCGGCGCCAGACCAGGAACGTCGCGATCAGGAGCACGAGCACCACGGCGATCGTGTACTTCGTCTCCAGGCCGATCCCGGCGGCAAGGCCGAGAAGCAGCCACGACCCGCCGCCGAGTGCGAGCCGCAACGCGACCCAGAGGACGACGACCGTGGCCAGCTGGTCGAACACGACCGGCTGGAACAGCCAGTTCGTCGCGAGAGCCCCGGGCGCAAACGCCACGAGGAAGGCCGCCAACGTCTGGGCACGACGAGTCCCGCCCAGGTCGCGAGCGACGAGCGCGGCGACCAGCACCGTCCCGGCCGCCGCGAGCACCGTGAAGGCACGGAGCCCGACCAACGACTGACCGAAGAGTACTCGTGCGAGCGCCGCCACCAGCGCCGTCACCGGAGGGAACTCGACGTAGCCGCCCTGCAGGTGGTGGCCGGCAACGGCGTAGTACAGCTCGTCCTGGTGCCAGCCGTAGCGCCCGGCCACAGCCAGTGTCAGCGCCGCCTTCACAGCGATGATGACGACGACCGGCCAGACGGCGAAGGTGCTCGGCCCGCGTTGCGATCGCTCGACCGACTCCTCACGCGCCCGCTGGTCGAGCTTGCCCACCACGCCACCGTCGGCAACCAGATCGTCGCCGTCAAGTACTCGTGCCCGGCCGCCAGAGGCCTCGACCTGGAGACGTCACCCTGGCGCAGACGTCATGAGACCAACGGGGTCCGAGTGTGCGTACAGCTCGTGCTGCGGGCCGGGCGCTTGAGGAGGAAGGCGCGCCGGGCTTCGGTGAAGCCGTGCTCGTCGTCGACGATGTCGCGCCACATCTGGTTCAGCTCGGCCCGCCGGTATTCCTCGAGTGGTTTTCGACGCTCGTCGGCGGCCCGGGCCGAGCGCTTGTCCTCGAGCAGCGCAAGACGGGCGGGGGAGTGCGCGAGCCGCTCGGCGTATCTGGTCACCGCGAGGTCGAAGTCGGCGCGGTCGGGCACGACCATGTCGGCCAGGCCGGTCCGCAGCGCGCCCGCGGCTCCGATCGGGTCGCACCGGGTGGTCATCTCGGCAGCGACCCGGGCGCCGACCCGGCGTGGCAGTACGTAGGTCCAGTACTCCGAGCCGTACAGGCCCATGGTGCGGTAATGCGGGTTGAGCACCACGCCCTGACGCACGATCACCCTGTCGGCGCCGAGCGCCAGCATCACGCCGCCGGCGCCGGCGTTGCCGGCCAGGGCGGTCACGACCAGCTGTCGGGTGCAGGTGATGATCTGTCGGCACACGTCGTCGATGGCGGTGATGTTGGCCCAGGCCTCCGCGGCGGGGTCCGCGGCCGCCTCGATCATGGCGAGGTGGATCCCGTTCGAGAACGTCGTTCCCCCACGCAGCACCAAGACCTGGGTGTCCTGCTCGACGGCGTGCCGCACCGCGGCCTCGAGGCGTCGACACTGTCCGGTGGACATCGCCCCGTTGTAGAAGTCGAAGCTCAGTACGCCGACCTCGCCGGCCTCGCCGTCGCGCCGGTAGTCGATCTCGCGGTAGCCGCAGCCGTCGGGAGCCTCTGGCACCCCCTCGAGCAGCCCGCCGAGCACGGTCGTGGCAGGGAGCTTGAGCTGCGGAGCCTCGTCGCGCACCGGGCGCAGGTGGCCAAGCCAGATCGCGCCGTCTCCGGTGGCGACCTCCACGGCTCCGTGGTGGCGACCGATCACGGTGCCCGGCTCGGCCGTGGGCTCGCCGCCGATGCGGGACTTGTGCGCATCGAAGACCGCTACGGGCTGCCCCAGCAGCCGCGTCGAGACCCCGGGTGAGCCGTCCGCCGCCCGGATCCGGCGCAGGACGTGCTCGGTCGGGTCGGACCAGCTGAAGGAGCGATCCGCCCGGCGTACCGGCCGGCGCAGCCGTCCGGTGACCTCGGGCCGCCGATAGTCCAGCGGCTCGGGCTCGAACCCCGGGTCCGCGGCCTTGGCGGCCACCTCATGGACCAGCTCGAGCGCAGCGTCGGTGACCGCCCCGTTGTACAGGTCGCTCTTGCGGGGCGGGGCCTCGGGCATCGAGAAGCTGCGTGAGCCCCAGATCGGTCCCGCATCCATCTCCTCGATCGCCTGCAGTGCGGTCACCCCCCACGTGGGCTCGGCGTCCATCACCGCCCAGTCCAGCGACGACGGCCCCCGGTCACCCCTCGGCCCGGGGTGAATCACGATCGTCGGCCGGCCCGACCACACCTCGACCGGGACGCGTTCCTTCAGGAATGGGCAGATCACCAGGTCCGGCGCGAACACCTCCACCTTCGCGCGTACGGCGTCTGCGTCGCCGGCGAGCTGCCTCTCGACCCAGTGACCGGCCTCGCGCAGCTCGACCCACGCCCGTTGGCTGAGCCCGTTGAACGCCGAACACAATAGCAGGATCCGCAGCCGCCGCGCGGCGGAAGCCTCGCCGCACTTCGGAAGGCTCGTGGTGCTACTCATCCGGTCCCCCTCAGTGGTCCAGAGGAGCGCTCAGCCGAGCAGGTGATACGCCTCCCCGGGCGCTGCGCACCGGGTCACGAGGAGCGCGGCCTCGTGACAGCCGTGCCGTTCCCGGGTGCAGACGTCCACGCCCAGGGACACCCCCTGACCGAGACAGTCAGGTGCGAGCGGTCAGCGGGTCGAGCACCCGGTCCATCGCTTGAGCCGGATCGATTCGTGACCTTCTCCCGCCTCGAGGTGCGCCGTGACTCCGGGCACCCGGGCAGCCCGCCACTGATCGTGGCTGAACGGCACCATCAGGTCCTCACAGCCATGCCACGGGTACGTCGGGACCGAGATGTCGGCGACATCGAAGCCCCAGGGTGTGACGCAGGCGAGGTCGTCGTCCAGCCATCCGTCCACACGACACCTTCGTCAGTCTCCGGACGGTCGACAAGCCCCACCCGCGGGTTGTGCCGCGTGGGTCACGCCTGTCGACCGCGGGTCAAGCCGGTCGGGGGCGCCGCTCAGCACACTGATCCGGACTCAGCGGCGCATGTGGCACCGTGGGGTAGGTGCGCGCGACTGAGGACGGAGGCCGATGGTAGTGACGGAGAAGGCCGCGACCCTGGAGCTGCCGGAGCTGGCCGGCGACTATCTCAACCGGCTCGTCGAGACCGTCCGAGGCGATGATCGGTTCACGGGCGTCCTCCTCGCTGGATCGGGCGCGACCGGGACGATGGACCGGTTCTCCGACCTGGACACCGTCATCGTGTGCGAGGACGACCACCACCGGGAGGTCCTCGGAAAGGCCGTCGAGTTCGCTCGCTCCCTGGGGCCGTTGCTGGCGGCCTTCACCGGCGAACATGTCGGCGAACCCAGGCTGCTGATCTGCCTGTTCGGCCCACCGCTGCTGCACGTGGACCTCAAGTTCGTGACCGTGGCCGATCTCGCCCATCGCGCCGAGGACGGGGTGACGGTCTGGCAGCGAGGCACCGCTGTCGCCGACGCCCTCGAGTCGAGCACGGCGACCTGGCCGACTCCGGACCCGCAGTGGATCGAGGACCGGTTCTGGGCGTGGATCCACTACGCGACGACGAAGATCGGCCGCGGCGAGCTGTTCGAGTGTCTCGACACGCTCAGCGCCCTGAGAGGAATGGTCTTCGGACCATTGCTCGCCGTCCGCCGCGGGCAGCGGCCGCAAGGCATGCGGCGCATCGAGTCCTGGGCACCCGATGAGGTGTCTCCGCTGGTCGCCACGCTCGGTGACCACACCGTCCCGGGGTGTGTGGCCGCCGTTCGGGCCTCCATCGACCTGTACCGACGGCTGCGCGCCGACAACACCGCTGGCCAGGTGTGCCTGCACCCGGAAGCCGAGGCGGCAGCGGTCGCCTACCTCGAGGAGGTCGCCGAGGCATGACGCGGAGCGCCCGACGCCCTGCCAGCGCCGCGCACGGTTGACCCGCTCCCACGTCGGCCTGCGGATCTCTCCACGGGTCGGTGCGGGCGGGTCGCTCATCGGGTCGGTGTCAGGAGCCGGTCCGGATCGTAGGCAGCACGCACATCCTCGAGACGGCCGAGGTTGCCGCCGTAGTAGGCACGCTGCTCGTGGTCGAGAGTGGAGTCCGGGAAGTTCTGGTACGCACGCCCGGTGCCGTGCGGGTGCAGGGTCTGCCAGAGCCGCTCGAGCCAGTCACGAGCCTCGGCCCGCTCGCCGTCGGCTGCGGACGGGGTGACGCTGACGGCGTATCGGACCAGGAACCGATCGGTGCGATGGACGAATGCGGTGGCCCCGGGATCCACCCGGTTGTACCCCCCGCCCCACGGCATCAGGTCGAGCTCGCAGCCGACACCGGTCGGCCGCTCGGTCAGGAGAGCGCTCGCGGCTTCGATCGCTGCGTCGGGCAGCAGCCGGTCGAAGTACTCCGACTTGTGATACCCGTGGCGGCGCTCGGCATCGGACCCGTGGGCGGCCACCGCGAACTCGTCGCCGATCTCGACGAGACGTTGCTTGGCGCTGCGATACGGGACGGTGTGGCTCGTGCGCGTGGCCGGCGGGACGCCGACCCCGGCGACCAGGATCTCGAGCAGGTCCTGGGCCCACTGCCGGTCACCTTGGAGCGCCCCGAAGACGTGGGGTGTGGGAGGCAGGTCCGGGTCTGGGCCCGCGGTCACGAGCAGGCTGGCCGAGAGCTCGTCAGGTGCGTCGGGTGCCCAGCGCTGCCAGCCGGAGATCAGGTCCGGAATCGCGCTCGCCGGCCAGGTCAGGCGGAAGATCGTGGTCTCCGGGGTCGGTAGCGTCTGCATCTCCAACCGGGTCACCACGCCGAGGCTGCCACCGCCCCGCGCGGCCCAGAACAGGTCCGGCTCGCGGTGCTCGTCGCACTCCACGACGTGGCCGTCGGCCAGCACTACGCGAGCGCCGCGCAGCTGATCGCAGGTCAGGCCGTGCACGCGTCCGAGGATCCCCAGACCGCCGCCGAGGGTGAGTCCGCCGATGCCGACGGTCGGACCACATCCGGCGGCGATGGTCAGGCCATGGTCATCGAGGGCGTCGTACACCTGGCCGAGGCGGGCTCCCGCGCCGATCGTCGCCACCTCGCCCTGGAGCTCGACGTCGTCCATCGACGAGAGGTCTACCAACAGGCCCCGGGTGGAGGAGAGGCCGTCGAAGCTGTGACCACCACTGCGTACGACCGTCGCGACGCCGGCCGTGGTGGCGAAGGACAGCGCGGCCACGACGTCGGCCTCCGAACGCGGACGGACTACGGCCGCCGGGCGGACGTCCTGGAACAACGCGATCGGAGGTGTGCGCGCGAGGTCGTAGCCCGGCGAGTCCGGGGTGAACAAGTCACCGGTGAGCCGGCGCCTGAGGGACTGCCAGTCGAGGTCCGGGCTCATGGGCCGACCCTACGAGGTGCCACCGACGGCATCCGAGCGGTGCGGACACGTCGGGGATCGGGAGCTCAGGCAGCCAGGTCGACCCGGCTCTGGGCACCCGGCATGACCGATCGGACGCAGTCGCAGGTGTCGCTGCACGGGAGGTAGCTGTGCGCGGCGTGACCGCACTGCGGGCAAGGGAGGTCGTGCGACAGGTGAATGTCGTTGGTCTGGACGATGTCCCACATGGTCGTGCCTCCTTGCCTGTCGTTCCTGCCTGTCGTTCGTGTGTCGTCACCCGTACGTCGAACGGCGGCCGCCGAATCCGACAGCCTCGGGAGAACTCCTGCCGTGGACTCCCACCAGTGGAGCCTGACGCGTGGGGATGTGGGGAGATCGCGGGCCACCCGATCGGGCCAGCGCCGTTGACCCGTTCCGGGGGCTTGACCACCGGGCGACGTTCACACGCTAGGTTCAGGACGTGTCGAATGGCCGGATCGTCGAGCGGCTCTCGGGGGCACACGTCCTCGTGACCGGGGCGACCGGGTTCGTCGGCGAGGCGTTGCTCCAGCGGCTCGTGGCCGAGGTGCCCGGAGTCACGGTGAGCGTGCTGGTGCGTCCGCGGGGTTCCACGAGCGGGGTCGACCGGGTCCGCGCGTTGCTGAGGAAGCCGGTCTTCGCGGCCCTGGGCGAGAACACCGGGGGCACCGATACGTTGCTGGGGACGCGCATCAGGGTGCTCGAGGGCGACATGGCCGACGTCCCGCCGCTCCCCCCAGACCTCGATGCCGTCGTGCACTGTGCTGGTGATGTGTCCTTCGACCCGCCGGTCGACAAAGGCTTCATCACCAATGTGGTCGGCACGCGCAGCCTGCTCGACCGGTTGGCGGAGATCGGTGATCACGTCCACTACGTGCACGTCTCCACGGCGTACGTAGCCGGGAGGCGTCGCGGCACCATCCGGGAGGGCCCGATCGACCACGATGTCGACGTCGAGGCCGAGCTGGCCTGGGGTCTGGCGCAGCGGGAGGTCGTCGAGCTGCGCTCGCGCGAGGCCGGCCTGCTCTCGGGCTTGCGGGCCGGTGCCGAGCGGGCACACCGTCGGGCTGGGCTGCTAAGGGCGGCTTCGGAGGTCGAGGAGCGCCGCGTGCGGTGGGTGCGCGAGGAGCTGGTCCGGCTCGGGACCGAGCGGGCCCGCAGCCTCGGCTGGACCGACTGCTACACCTTCACCAAGGCGCTCGGCGAGCGGGTCGTCGAGGATCGGGCCACTCATGCACCGGTCTCGATCGTCCGGCCCAGCATCATCGAGTCCGCCCTCGCGCAGCCGCATCCGGGCTGGATCGAGGGCTTCAAGATGGCCGACCCCCTGATCCTCGCCTACGGGCGGGGTGAGCTTCCGGAGTTCCCAGGGGCCGGCGACACGACCATCGACTTCGTTCCCGTCGACCATGTGGTGGCCGCGCTCATCGCTGTCCTCGCCCATCCGCCGTCGGCCGGGGCGCCGGCGTACTTCCACGTGTCCTCGGGCGCACGCAACCCGTTGACCTTCCTGCGGTTCTACACCTGTGTGCGTCGCTATTTCGACGAGCACCCGTTCGAGGCCGGAGCGCGCGGAGTCGCCCGCCTGCCCGACTGGCGGCTCCCCGGCGCTCAGTCGGTCGAACGCCTGCTGACCACCAGCGAGCGCGCGCACCGGCTCGCCGATCAGGTGATCTCCCTCGCCCCCCGCGGAGAACGGACCAGGGACCTCGCCCGCAGGCTCGACCAGCAGGGCAGTCGGTTGGAGTTCCTGCGCCGCTACCTCGACCTCTACCGGGAATACGTCGAGGCCGACCTGCGCTTCGACGACACCCAGACACTGGCTCTCTTCGAGAGTCTCGACCCGGACGACCGAGCCCGGTTCCCCTTCGACACCGCGGTCATCAGCTGGGAGCACTACGTGGGGGAGGTGCACTGCCCGGCGATCACCGCCCCGATCCGGCGTCTGGACGCGGCTCGCCGTACGCGAAAGCGGCCCTCGAGAACCCGCCTGCCTGCGCCGGAGACCGCGGCGGGGAAGCGGTCGGCCGCGTTCTTCGATCTCGACGGGACGCTGCTGTCCTCGAACGTGATCGAGACGTACCTGCGGATGCGGCTGGCGGAGCTCTCCGGCAGTGCCCGGTTCGCCGAGCTCGGCCGGATCGCGGCCCGGGTGCCTGGTCTGGTGCGCGCCGAACGACACGACCGAGGGGCGTTCCTGCGCTCGATCTACCGCAGCTACGCCGGAGCGCGCCTGGTCGACCTGGAGGCGATCGCCGACGAGGTGCTCACCCACCACGTGCTGGCTCGGCTCGCACCCGCAGCCGTACGACGTGTTCGCGAGCATCGTGCCGCAGGCCAGCCCACCGTCCTGGTCACCGGCGCGATCCGGCCGCTGACCCGACCGCTGGCGCCGTTGTTCGACCACATCGAGGCCGCCGACCTGGCCGTTGACGAGCGCGGCCTGTGCACCGGGACTCTCGCGGCCTCGCCGCTGGTCGGCGAGGCCCGCGGCGCCTGGGTCCGCCAGTGGGCACACGAGTCCGACATCGACCTCGCGGAGTCCTTCGGATATGCCGACAGCTACTCCGACCTGCCGTTGCTCGACGCGGTCGGCCACCCGGTGGCCGTATGTCCCGACGTGGCCCTGTCCCGGCATGCCGCCCGTCGGCACTGGCCGGTCGTGGACTGGCCCAGCCCGGAGGCGACCCCGCGCACGCTCAGCCCGCCCCGGCTCACCAGCCGCGCCAAGGGGTGAGGGAGGTGAGGAGTCGGTGACCATGCTCGCCCTGGAGATGTATCGCTCGCTGCCACGCCATCTCGCTGGTCGCGCCCTGAACGGACGCTCGGGTGGCCTTGCCCTGGCCGGACGCGTGCCCGGGATCGTGTCGGCCTACGCCTCGCCGCTGCGGCTGGTCACCCGAGACGAGCCGTCGGTACGCCGGGCCGGGTGGGCTCGGCTGCGTACCCGGCTCTCAGGGATCTGCGGCTCCGACCTCGGAGCTCTGTCGGGGAGCACCAGCCTGTACTTCTCCGCGCTGGTCTCCCTGCCGTTCGTCCCCGGCCACGAGGTCGTGGCCGAGCTGCTCGAGGACTGCGCGGAGCTGCCTGCCGGAACGCGAGTCGTGGTGGATCCGGTGCTGACCTGCGCGGCCCGTGGCGTCGAACCGTGCCCGGCCTGCAGCACCGGCCGCACGAACAGGTGCGAGCGCATCACGGTGGGACACCTGAGCCCCGGCCTGCAGACCGGGTTCTGCCACGACACGGGCGGTGGCTGGGGCCAGTTCCTCAGGGCTCACCGCAGCCAGCTGCATCCGGTGCCGGACGAGCTGCCCGACGAGCAGGCGGTGCTCACCGAGCCGACCGCCTGCGCCGTGCACACCGCCCTGCGGGCGCGGGTTCCGGTCAACGGCCGGGTCCTGGTCAGCGGAGCGGGGCCCGTGGGCCTGCTCACCACGCTCGCCCTCCGTGCCCTGACGCCGGCCGGCGAGATCACCGTGGTCGCCAAACATCCGCGACAGCGTGAGCTGGCCAGGCTGTGCGGCGCCACCGAGGTGGTGACGCCGCGCGAGGTGCTGCGCAGGGTCCGCCGGGCGACCGGCGCCTTCCAGGTCCGGCCGGAGTTCGCCTCGCCGTACCTGCTCGGCGGGGTCGACGTGGCGATCGACGCGGTCGGCAGCCGACGCTCCCTGGAGTCTGTCCTCCACGCGACCCGTGCCGGCGGCCGGGTGGTCCTGTCCGGGATGCCCGCCGCCGGGGACCTCTCCGCGGTGTGGTTCCGCGAGCTCGAGGTGACCGGTTCCTATGCCTCGGCCCAGCGCGAGGAGTACGCCGACGGATCCGATCAGCACGGACCCGTCCAGCAAGATGGCCAGCGTGGTGCCTTCGCCCTCGCCGGTGAGCTGGTGCGTGATGAGGCGGTGCGCGAGATGGCTCAGAGCATCGCCAGCTATCCGCTGCACCGCTGGCGCGAGGCGCTCGACCACGCCGGAGGTGCGGGGGGCCTGGGCACGGTGAAGGTGGCATTCGACCCGAGGAGTACACGGTGAGGAGCAGCACCCGATGAGCCGGCCAGGCTTCGTGCTCGAGGTGGACGACCGGACTCCGCCGATGCTCGTCCACGAGGGCGAGGGGTTCCGCCTGGAGAGCTTCCCGCTGGGCTCACGCGTGATCTACCCCCCGGAGTCCCTGCCTGCGATCGATGATGTCGACGAGGCGATCACGGAGGCGTTGCTGCACCCGGTCGACGCCGACCCGCTCCCCTCGCAGCTGCGTGCGGGGATGCGGTTGACGATCGCGTTCGACGACGTCTCGCTGCCGCTCCCGCCGATGCGCTCTCCGGACATCCGGCAGCGGATCATCGAGGCCGTGCTGACCATGGCGGCGGACGCCGGGATCGACGATGTCGAGCTGATCGCGGCGAACGCGCTGCACCGGCGGATGACCGACGCCGAGCTGCGTCACGTCGTGGGCGAGCGGGTCTTCCGGTCCTTCCACCCCCAGGGACTGCTGACCAACCACGACGCCGAGGACCGGGAGAACCTGCTGCACGTGGGCCTGACCGAGGAGGGGGAGGACGTCGAGATCAACCGGCGGGCGGCCGAGTCCGACCTGCTGGTCTACGTCAACATCAACCTGGTGCCCATGGACGGCGGGCACAAGTCGGTGCCGGTCGGCCTCGCGTCGTACAGGAGCCTGCGCCATCACCACAACGTCCGGACCATGGTGGGCTCGCACTCGTTCATGGACCACGAGAGGTCCCACCTGCACCATTCAGCCTGGCGGATGGGCCGGCTGTTGGCCGAGCACCTGAACATCTTCCAGATCGAGACCACCCTCGACAACAACGTGTTCGGTGCGAGGTACGGCTTTCTGCAGAAGCCGGAGTGGGAGTGGTCTCTGCGCGACCAGGCCTCGATGCTCGCGATGCGGCGCGGGCTGGCGCTGGCGCCACAGCGGCTCAAGCACCGGAGGTTCCACGACCTGCGCTCGGCGTACGGGCTGACCGGGATCCACGCGGGCCGGGTCGAGGCCGTCCACGAACGCACGATCGCGGCGGTGCACCGACAGCAGCTGGTCGAGGTGCAGGGTCAGAGCGACGTGCTGGTGATGGGGGTGCCCTTCCTGGGTCCGTACAACGTCGACTCGACGATGAACCCGATCCTCGCCACCTGCATGGGCCTGGGCTACTACTTCAACTCCTACCGCGGCCGGCCGGTCGTACGCCGAGGCGGCGCGGCGATCCTGTACCACCCGCTGGCTCCGCAGTTCAACCAGCTGCACCATCCCAGCTACGTCGACTTCTACGAGGAGATCCTCAGCGAGACCACCGACCCGCTGGTGATCGAGGAGAAGTACGAGAAGCAGTTCGCCACCGACCCGTGGTACATCCACCTCTACCGCACCTCACACGCCTATCACGGCGTCCACCCCTTCTACATGTGGTACTGGGCGGCTCACGCGATGGACCATGTCGACGACGTGATCTGGGTGGGTGCCGACAGGCGGGCCGCACAGCGTCTCGGCTTCAGGGCCGCGACCACGCTGGCCGACGCCCTGGAGATGGCCTCGGCGACCGTGGGCTCCGACCCGTCGATCACCTACCTGCACAACCCCCCGCACCTGATCGCGGACGTGCGGTGACGAGGTGGGGACGGTGAGCTGGGTCAGGGACGGAGTGGAGGACGTCCGTCAGGTGGCACGCGGCTGGCGCTGGGGTCGACGCTCGCTGGTGCCTCGCTCGGCGGAGCAGTTCGTGCGCCCGGTCCGGCCGCCCGTGTTCGCCACCGGGTGGTCGCGGACGCCGGCCGGACGCGCCGTACGCGAGGTGGTGCAGAAGGGCGGGCTGGAGCCGCTGTTCCGCTCCCAGGTGCGAACCCGCGTCGAGGGTCTCGACGTCCTCACCGGCCTGGAGGGACCGGTGATCTTCGTGGCGAACCACGCCTCGCACCTCGACACCCCGTTGATCCTGCTCTCGCTGCCCGACCCGTGGCGGAGACGTACAGCGGTCGCGGCGGCAGCCGACTACTTCTTCGACACCTGGTGGCGTGCGGTGGGCTCCGCAGTCGCGTTCAACGCCTTCCCGATCGACCGGCACGGCGGGTCGATGGCGTCGACCCCGGGGGAGGTGCTCGAGGAGGGCTGGAACCTGGTGATCTACCCCGAGGGCACCCGGACCCACGACGGGTGGCTGGGTCGCTTCCAGATGGGCGCGGCCTACCTCGCGGTGCGGCACGGGGTGCCGGTGGTCCCCATCACCCACCGGGGCACGTTCGCGGCCATGCCGCGCGGGCAGCGCTGGCCGAGCCCGGGC
>JAFMQY010000082.1 GCA_017354415.1 Nocardioides sp. | reverse complement strand
TCCATGGTCGAGACGGGCGAGGTGACGCGCGAGGGAGCGAAGCGCCCGGGCGCGGAGACCACCAGTGGAACCCTGGCCGAGCCCTCGAAGAAGCTCATCTTGTACCAGAGGCCGCGCTCCCCCTGCATGTCACCGTGGTCGCTGGTCAGGATCACCACGGTGTTCTCCAGCCGGCCCGTGACCCGGAGGATCTCGAGGAGCCGGGCGAGATGGTCGTCGACGAACGAGACTGCTCCCAGGTAGGCGTGCCGGGCGTCCCGCACCCTGTCGTCCGTGAGCTCGACCTCGTCCATCGCGCACACCGCGCGCAGCCGCTCCTCATGCGGTGTGGTGATCGTCGCGTCGTACCGATGCGCGGGCATCGGGACGTCCTCGTCGCGGTAGCGGTCCCAGTACTCCTGGGTGATGGCGTAGGGGTCGTGGGGATGGGTGAAGGACACCACGAAGCAGAACGGTCGTGGGTCTCCCGAGCGGATGTGCTCGAACAACCCGCGTTCGGCGGCGTAGGCGACCTCGTCGTCGAAGTCGAGCTGGTTGCTGCGCACGCAGGTCCCGGCCTCGGTGACCGACGACATGTCGTGGTACCAGTGGGGGCGTTCGTCCGACTCCCAGTCCGGCGTCCAGTCGTAGCCGGCGGGATAGATATCCGTGGTCAGCCGCTCCTCGAACCCGTGCAGCTGGTCGGGCCCGCAGAAGTGCATCTTCCCGGCGAGCACCGTGCGGTAGCCCCGGGCGCGCAGGTGGTGGGCGAAGGTGGGGATCTCCGAGGAGAACTCCGAGGCGTTGTCATAGCACTGCGTGCGTGACGGCAGCAGCCCGGTCATGAGCGACGCCCGGGCCGGGGTACACAGGGGACTCGCCGTGTAGGCGTTGTCGAAGACCACGCCGTTGTCGGCCAGCCCAGCCATGGCCGGGGCCTGCGTGACCTGGTTGCCGTGGAACGGCATGGCGGCAGTCGTCAGCTGGTCCGCCACCACGATGAGGATGTCGGGCCGGTCGGATGCGGTCACCCGGTGGGCTCTCGCTCGGTGGGCCGGTCGGTCGGCTGGGCCGTCGCCTGTACCTCGCTGGTCGCCGTCTCGAGGGACGGGGTGTCGGAGATCAGGTGACGGGTGTACTCCTGCTGCGGTCTCGCCAGGATCCCGGAGGTCTCGCCGTACTCGACGATGTGGCCGTCCGCGAGGACCGCGACCTTCTGTGCGATCGAGCGGACCAGGGGCAGGTTGTGCGTCACGAAGACCATCGACAGACCGAGCTCGCGCTGCAGGGTGCCCAGGAGCTCGACGATCGCGGCCTGCACGCTGACGTCGAGCGCGGACGTCACCTCGTCGCAGATCAGGACCGACGGGGACGAGATCAGGGCCCGGGCGATCGCGACCCGTTGCCGCTCGCCGCCGGAGAGCTGGTCGGGGTAGCGGCGGGCGTAGCTCGCGGAGAGCGAGACCTGCTCGAGCATCTCTCCGGCCCGCTTGTCGGCCTCGCGTCGCGAGGCCAGGCCGAAGACGCGCAGCGGCTGCCCGATCGACTCACCCACGGTCTTGCGGGGGTTCAGCGAGCCGTAGGGGTTCTGGAAGATGTACTGGATCTGACGGCGTACGTCGGTGCTGCGGGAGCGAGCTGTCTGAGCGAGCTCGGTCTCCCCCAGCCGGATGCTGCCGGACCAGTCGTGATGGAGGCCGGCGATGGACCGGGCGGTGGTGGTCTTGCCGGAGCCAGACTCGCCGACGATCGCCAGGCACTCGCGGTGCTCCAAGGTCATGTTGATCGAGTGCAGCACCTCGATCTCGCCGTAGCGGGCCACGAGGTTCTCGATGCTGAGCACCGGCGCCTCCGTGTCGGACGGCGGCAGGTCGACGGGGTCACCGAGACCCGACTGCTCGACCTTGACGACCTCGAGGGCCTTGATGCAGCGCGCGCTGTGGTCGGGTGAGATCTGGACAGGTTCGGGCAGGGCCACCTCGCACTCGTCGATCCGCAGACGGCAGCGTGGCGCGAAGGCGCACCCATGAGGACGCTTCGCCGGGGACGGGGCGTGACCGGGGATGCCGATCAGGCTGCGCCCGCCGGTGAGCCGTGGAATGGCGCCGACCAGACGGCGGGTGTAGGGATGTCCCGAGGCCTCGAACAGCTGGTCGGCCGGGCCCAGCTCGACGATGCGACCGGCGTACATCACGGCGACGCGGGTGGCGACGGCCGCCACGACCGCGAGGTCGTGGGTGACGTACAGGGCGGCCACGCCGTGTGCCTGGGCGAGCTCGCGCACCGTGGCCAGGACCGTCGCCTGGGTCGTCACGTCGAGGCCGGTGGTCGGCTCGTCGAGCACGATCAGACGGGGTCGGTTGGCGAACGCCATGGCGAGCCCGACCCGCTGCTGCTGACCGCCGGAGAGCTGGTGCGGATAGCGCTTGAGGTACGCCGGATCGTCGTCCAGCGCGACCTCGCGCATCATCTCCGCGATCCGAGCGGCGTTCCTCTCGTCGTCGGTGGAGCCGTGTGCCTCGAGCACCTCCCGCAGCTGGGTGCCGATGCGCAACGCGGGGTTCAGCGACGACGCCGGGTCCTGCGGGACGTAGGAGACCAGGGACCCACGGAGGCGACGCAGCTCGGCGTCGTCCATCGCCCGGATGTCCTCCTGGCCGAGCAAGATGGTGCCGCCCGTGATCTCGAGCCCGCGACGGGCGTGGCCGAGCAGCGAGAGCCCGACGGTGGTCTTGCCGGAGCCGGACTCACCGACGACCCCGAGTACCTCACCCGGAGCGATCTCGAACGAGACCCCGTCGACGACGGGCGTGCCGTTGGTCGTGGAGATCTGCAGATCCCGAACCGTGACCGCCGGATCTGGTCCGGTCGTCAGGCCCTGCTGGTCGGGCAGCTGGTCGGTGGTCACTCGTCACCTCGTTCCCGGTCGATGCCGGCGGCGGTACGGGCGATGCCGTCACCGATGAGCCCGGTCCCCATGGTGAGCAGCGCGATGGCCAGGATCGGCAGCAACGCTCCCCACGGCTGCGTGGCCAGGGCGCCTTGGTTCTCGCTGATCATCGTGCCCCAGTTGGCGGCGTTCGGGTCGTTCGCCAGGCCCACGAAGGCCAACGCCGCGATGACCGCGATCGAGTACGTGAGGCGCAGGCTCGCCTCGACCATCATCGGGCCGAGGATGTTGGGCAGCAGCTCGCCGGTGATGATCCGAGCCTTGGACATCCCCATCGCCTCGGTGGCACCGATGAAGTCACGCTCGACCACCGGTTGCGCGGCACCACGTGCCACGCGCGCCACCCTCGGCGCGGTGGTGAGGGCGATCGCCGTGATCGTCACCCAGTTCTTCGGTCCGACCAGGGTGACCGCGACCAGCGCCAGCATGATCTGCGGGAACGCCATGATCACGTCCATGGTCCGCATCAGGACCTCGTCGAGCCAGTTCCGCGAGTACGCCGCGATCAGCCCGATGGCGAGACCGACGACCAAGCCGATGGCCGTGGAGACGATCGCCAGGATCAGGATGTCGAGGCCCCCGTGCAGGAACCGGCTGAGGACGTCCTGCCCGAGGTAGTCGGTGCCGAGGGCCGCTCCGCCGCCGGGCGAGGAGAACGGCCTGCCCACGAACGCGTCCGGAGCGTGTGGAGCCAGGTACGGACCGAAGAGCGCGATCAGCACGAGGATCCCGACCAGGACGAGGCCGACGCGGGTACGGCCCAGTCGTAGCGACCGACGGATGAGGTTCGACCCGCGCCCGGCCGGGGTGGGGACGTCGACTCCCTCGACCAGGGCGGCGGCGTTCTCGGTAGGAAGCTCGGTCTGGCTCACAGCCGCGTCCTCAGTCGGGGTGTGACCAGGATCGTGGCCACGTCGGCGAGCAGGTTGAGCACGACGTACAGGCCGGCGATCAGCACCGCCAGCGCCTGCACGACCGGGATGTCGTGGTTCGTCACCGCGTCCACCAAGGCACTTCCGATCCCGGGATAGTTGAAGACGTACTCGATGATGACGATGCCACCTGCGAGATAGGCGAGGCTGATCGCGGTCACCTGGAAGACCGGGCCGATGGCGTTCGGCAGGGCGTGCCGGTAGAGCACCGTGCGCTCGGACAGCCCCTTGAGCCGCGCCATCTCGACGTAGTCGCTCTCGAGCACCTCGATCATGGAGGCCCGCATGATCCGCGAGACGTACGGCGTCACCGCGATCACCAGCGTGGCCACAGGCAGGATCAGCTCATCGGGGTACTCCCACGCCCGGTGGCCGGGAGGAACGGGACTGATGGACGGCAACGCGTGGAAGATGTTGGTCGAGAACAGGATGACCAGGAGGAGAGCGGTCACGAACTCCGGCATCGAGGCGAGCCCCAGCATCACGTTCGAGACGATGGTGTCGAACTTCTTCTCCCGGTGCAGAGCGGCGTAGGAGCCGATCACGATCGACAGCGGGATCGAGATCACCGCAGAGATGACCACCAGCACGATCGAGCTCACCAGGCGTGGGCCCAGTAGCTGGCTGACCGGTTGCTGCGAGGCCAGCGAGGTTCCGAACGATCCGTGCAGCAGACCACTGAGCCACTGGACGTACTGCCCCACGACGTTCTGGTCGAGGTGCAGCTGAGCCTGGAGGGCCGCGAGCCGGTCCGGGGTGGCGTCGCGACCGAGGATCGCCCGCGCCGGGTCACCGAGCGCCTGCGTCCCGGCGAAGACGATGACCGAGACCAGGAACAGCACCAGGATGCCCAGCAGCAGCCTTCGGACGATGAAGCCCCAGATGCCCCCGCCGCGCAGCCACTTCATGGGTCTCCGCCTCAGGCGAACCAGATCGTGCGGAATCCGTGCCCGAAGCCCGCCAGGTTCAGCGTGCCCTTGCTGGGCGAGAGCCCCTGCACGTTGCTGGCGTAGCCGTCGATCAGGGCGTTGAAGTAGGGGATGATGTAGCCGCCGAGGTCGTACTCGTACTTCTGCATCTGGTGCTGGATGTCGATGCGCTTGTTCGTGTCGGTCTCCGCCAGCGCCTGGTGGTAGAGGTCCTCGAAGTTCGACCCGGGGCCCGACTTGGGCGGCCAGTGGGTCTCGTTGTACGGGGAGTTCGGCAGGGAGCCCTGCTGCACCTGGTTGAGGTAGCCACGGGTGCCCCAGAAGTCCACCGAGAACGCCAGCTTGAGGTAGGAGTCGCCGTAGTAGTTCGGGTCGTTCTTCACGGTGACGTTGACCCCGGCCTGCCTGGCCTGCGAGGCGAACACGCTGGCGAGCTCGACCATGCCGGCCGCGCCGTTCGTCGTGTGCAGGTCGACACTCAGCCCCTCCTTGCCCGCCTGCTTGAGCAGCGACTTGGCCTGCTCTATGTCCTGCTCGCGCTGGGGCAGGCTCTTGTCGTAGCCCTCGTCGAACGGCGCGTAGAGGTCGTTGGCGATCTGGCCGTACCCGTTGCCGATCTGCTCGAGACAGGCCTGCCGGTCGATGATCAGTCGGAACGCCTGCCGCACCTTGGGGTCGTCGAACGGCGGCATGTCGATCGCCATGCACAGCGGGATCCAGCCGCCGGTCTGGGAGATCAGCACCCCGACGCCCGATGCCTTCGTGCTGTCGACCTGCCCGGCAGGTACGTCGGTCATAGCGTCGATCTGACCGCCCTTGAGGGCGTTGAGCTGCGCCGTCGAGTCGTTGAAGTCGGTGATCGTCACCGTGTCGAACCACGGCGAGCCGTCGCCCCGCCAGTAGTTGGGGTTGCGCTCGTGAACGCTCTCCTGCCCGGGAGTGAAGCTCTTCAGCTTGTAGCAGCCGGTCCCGATCTGGGTGGAGACGTCGCCCGAGAACTTGTCGTAGCCCACGGGGACCATGCCGAACGTGTAGCTCGCCAGCGTCTGCGGGATGGTCGAGTCGGGGCTCAGCAACGGCAGCCGGACGGTCCGGTCGTCGACCTTCTTCAGGTTCTTGATGTCCATCGTCGCGGTCGCGGCGAACCCGGTCAGGCCGTTCTTCTCGGTGCCGATGCGCTGGAGTGAGTAGATGACGTCGTCGGCGGTGAAGGGCTTGCCGTTCTGGAACTCGATGCCGTCGCGGATGCGGATGGTGTACTGCTTCGGGTTGTCGGCCTCGACGCTCTCGGCGAGACCGTCTGTCTGCAGCTGGTAGTTGTCGTCGAAGGTCAGCAGCGTCTCGAAGGCGGTGAGGAGCCGCGCCTGGTCCGGCTTCGTGACGATGTTCTGACCGTCCATCATGTCCTTCGAGCCACCCCCGGTCACACCCAGCCGGAAGTTGCCTCCCCGCTTCGGTGTCCCGGCCGCACCGGTGGTGTTGGTCCCCCCGGAAGGGGCCGGCGCACTCCCGCCGCATCCCGCCAGCGTGCTCGCGAGCACGACGCCGCCCGCACCCATGAAGAGCTGACGTCTCGAGAGGGACCACGGGCCGTCGGGGTTGCCCTCACCCCGACTCTCGCCCACCCGCCAGATCTTGTCGCCACGTTCGGTCATCTGCGCGCCTTCCGCCAGCCGGTCGCGTATCGCGCTCAGCGACCTCGGGATGGCCGCGTTCCGGGTGTTCACATGATGAATGCACGTTTCACATACCTGTCAAGCGTTCCGGGCCCGAAATGAGCACATGCGACCATCACGCTCGCCCCGAACCCGGTGAGAGCCCCGACAATGTGCGCCATGAGCAACAAGCACCCGATCGACGACCTGGCGTCGTTCCGGGAACCGCAGCTCCGGTTCCACCACGTCGAGGTGCCGGCACCGCACCCGCGGCCGTGGCCGCGGGCCACTCGCGCGCTGGAAGTCCGCATCACCGGGGCGGGCCGGGAGATGGGGCTCGAGGCGTTCCTGGACGTGACCTCGTCCACGTCCCTCGTCGTTGTCGTCGACGGCGTGCTCGTCCATGAGTGGTACGCCGAAGGGGTGGTCGCCGAGGACCGGCTCCTCGGCAACTCGGCGACCAAGTCCGCCCTCGCCCTGCTCACCGGCATCGCCGTCGCGCGAGGCCACCTGCCCGACCTCGAGGCGGTGGTCCCCGATTTCGTGCCCGAGCTCGGCGGCAGCGGCTACGAGGGGGTGACGGTCCGTCAGCTGCTCACGATGACCACGGGGGTCGCCTGGGTCGAGGACTATCACGATCCAGACAGCGCCGCCTCACGCATGCTGGGTCGCTGGCACTCCGGCGTTGGCGGCATCCGCGACCTGATCGCGGACATCCCCGCCGGCGACGTCCCGGGCACGCGCTACGCGTACTGCAGTCCCGACTCGATGGTGCTCGACTGGGTGCGCGAACGAGCCACGGGACAGACGTTCCCCGAGGCCCTGGCCGACGTCTGGCGCACGATCGGGGCGGAACGGCCGGCGGTCGCGGGACTCGACGGCCCGGCGGAGGACGGCGGGGTGGCGATGGCCGCGGCGGCACTCGCCGCCACCCCCCGAGACTGGGCGCGGATCGGCTGGGTGCAGGTGGACGGCACCTGGGACGGCGTACCGGTGGTCGAGCCTGAGTGGGTGGAGGCGAGCAGCCGTCCGGAGCGTCCGTTCCTCCTGCCCGGACGACTGCCGAGCACGATCACGACCCACGCGGGGTTCGGCTACCACTGGTGGCCGACGGTCGCAGACGGCTCGCGGGTGATGGCCGACGGCATGCGCGGGCAGTTCGTCTACGTCGACCGGACGCGAAGAACGGTCGTCGTCAAGACCTCGGCCTGGCCCTACGACGACCCGTGGTGGGACCGCCAGTGCCGCGACCTGTGCTACCTCGCGCTGCCGGCCATCGCGGAGGCGGCAACGACCCGATCCTGAGTGCTCCTACCACGTCTCGCCTGCCGGAGCGGTCCTCCGCATGTCACGATGGGCCCGTGGGCATCGAACTCGACGTCCGCGGGGACGGCGCCGGGCAGCCTGCCCTCGTCCAGTCAGTCGTCCGCGCGCTCAAGCTGCTCGAGGTGGTCGCAGCCTCGGCGCCGCGCGGTGAGACGCTGAGCACCCTGGCCACGCGGTGCGAGCTCAACCGGGCGACTGCCTGGCGCCTGCTCGGGACGCTCGAGTCCCGCGGTCTCGTCGAACGGGACCCGACGACCAACCGCTACCGCATCGGCCTCGCGATGATCCGGATGTCCGCCTCGGCGGGCTATGACGGTCTCGTCCGCCGCACCCGGCACGTCCTCGAGCGGGTCTCTGAGCAGACCGGCGAGACGGCGGACCTGGCCGTGGCCGGACAGCACGGCGTCACCTACGTCGGCGAGGTGGCGCCGCCCTCGGTGATGGCGATCAACTGGGTGGCCCGCGAGGTGCCGCTGCATGCCACGTCGACGGGGAAGGCCTTCCTCGCCTGGCTCCCTCCGGACGAGGCGCGCGGACTGCTCGACCTGCCTCTCGCCCGCTTCACCGACACGACCCTGACCGATCCCGACGCCTTGATGACCGAGCTGGCCGGGATCCGCGAAAAGGGGTACGCCGAGTGCCCGGGCGAGCTGGAGCCCGCCCTGTACGGCGTATCGGCGCCGATCCTGAACCTCGACGGGCGCCCGCTCGGCGTCTTCAGCATCTGGGGACCGGTGAGCCGGGTGCCGGAGTCGCGGTTCGCCGAGCTCGGGCCGGTCGCGGTCGACGCCGCCGACGAGGTGCGGACGGCGTTGCTCGACTGACGCCTCTGCTCTTGACAACCGGGACGCGCGGGGAGAACCGTTTCGGATGACGCGACGTGCGTTCGCATCGTGCAATCGCACGGAGCGGGGGACGAGGAGGAGCACCCATGCCGGCACGCAAAGTCATCATCACCTGCGCGGTCACCGGGTCGGCTCACACGCCGACCATGTCGCCCGCCCTTCCCTACACCGTGGAGGACGTCGTCGGGCAGTCGGTGGCCTCGGTCGAGGCGGGCGCGGCGATCATCCATCTGCATGCCCGCGACGCCAAGGACGGGCGACCCACGGCGGAGCCGGCGGTCTTCCTCGACTACCTCAAGGGGATCAAGGACTCCACCGACGCCGTCGTGTCGATCACCAGCGGGGGCGGCACCGGGATGTCGGTCGACGAGCGCCTCCGGGTCATCTACGAGACCCGCCCCGAGCTGTGCACGCTCAACCTGGGCACGTTCAACTACGGCAGCTTCCCGATGATCCAGAAGTACGCCGGCAGCTGGAAGTTCGACTGGGAGGAGCCCTATCTCGAGAGCACCCGGGTCGAGCCGTTCGTGAGCACCTTCGCCGACATCGAGCACATGCTCACCGACGTACGCCAGCAGACCGGGGCGCGCTTCGAGTACGAGGCCTACGACGTCGGCCACCTCTACACGCTCGCCTACTACCTCGAGGCGGGGCTGGTCGAGCCACCGATCTTCCTGCAGACGATCATGGGCGTGATGGGCGGCATCGGCGCCAGCGTCGAGCACCTCGCCCACATGCGGTCCACCGCGGACCGGCTGTTCGGCGACGCGTACCAATGGTCCGTCCTGGGCGCGGGCCGCCACCAGTTCGAGATGATCACGGCCTCGGCGGTGATGGGCTCCCACGTACGCGTGGGACTCGAAGACGGTCTGTTCATCGGACGAGGCCGGCTGGCCGAGTCGAACGCCGAGCAGGTCGCGAAGATCGTGCGGATCCTGGGCGAGCTGTCACTCGAGATCGCCACCCCGGACGAGGCGCGAGAGATCCTCGGCCTCAAGGGGCTCGACCAGGTCGGCTGGTGAGCACCGGCCGCCCCCAGCCGGACGCGGTCGGGACGGTCACGGTTGTCGGCACCGGCGTCATCGGTGGCGGCTGGGTGGCGCATTTCCTGCGCCGCGGGTACGACGTCGTCGCCTGGGACCCCGGAACCGACGCGCGGACCCGGTTGTCGGGGTTGCTCGACACCGCCTGGCCGTCGCTCGAGAGGCTCGGGCTCGCGCCGGGGGCCGACCTCGACCGTCTGCGCTGGGCGGACACCCTCGAGGGCGCGCTCGCCGACACCGACTTCGTGCAGGAGTCGTCGCCGGAGGTGCTGGACGCCAAGGTCGTCCTCCTGGCCGAGATCGACCGTCTGACGCGCCCGGAGGTCGTGGTTGCCTCGAGCACGTCCGGCCTGCTGATGACCGACATGGCGGTCAAGTGCGACGACCCGGGCCGGTTCCTGGTCGGCCACCCGTTCAACCCGCCGTACCTGATCCCCCTGGTCGAGGTCGTCGGAGGCGAGAAGACCGACCCCGACACGGTGGCCTGGGCCGAGGCCTTCTACACGGCCGCAGGCAAGACGGCCCTCACCATGGAGAAGGAGGTCCCCGGCTTCGTCGGCAACCGGCTTCAGGAGGCCCTGTGGCGCGAAGCCCTGCACATGGTCGACTCCGGGCAGGCGACGGTCCAGCAGATCGACGACTCCATCGCGTTCGGGCCGGGGCTGCGCTGGGCGATCATGGGTCCGATGCTGACCTTCCACCTCGCCGGTGGCCCCGGCGGCATGGGACACATGCTCGACCACTTCGGTCCGGCACTACTGGAGCCATGGACGCGGCTGGAGGCACCCCGGCTCACCTCGGAGCTGCGTGACCGCGTGGTCGCCGGCGCCGCCGACGCGGCCAACGGGCGCACGGTGCCCGAGCTCGAGCGCAAGCGCGACGCGTTCCTGGTCGACCTGTTGCTCCTGCTCGAACGGCACCGCCGTGCCGATGACCCAGCCGGTGACCCAGCCGATGACCCAGCCGATGAGTGAGCCCGGGGCGCTCGACGGGGCGGCGGCACCCTTCACGGCGTACCGGCAGAAGGTGCGTCCGGAGTGGCTGGACTACAACGGACACCTCCACGACGCCGGCTACGCGGTCGTCCTCAGCGCTGCCCACGAGCTCGTGCTCGAGAGCCTCGGCCTGAGCGCCGACTACCGGGCGAGCCACGGGGCGTCCATGTTCACCGTCGAGACCCATGTCCGCTACCTGGCGGAGTGCTCGGCGGGCCAGACGCTGACCGCGTCCACCGTCCTGGTCGACGCGGACCGGAAGCGGCTCCGGCTCTACAGCGAGCTGTACGCCGACCACCGGCTCGCCGCCACCGGCGAGAGCCTCTACGTCCACGTGGACACCTCTGCCGGCCGTAGTGCTCCCCTACCCGACGACCGGCGGGCACGAGTCGACGCGATGCTCCATGCGCACGCCGGACTGCCGCGTCCGCCGCACCTCGGCCTCGGGGTGGGGGCGCGGCTGTGAGCGAGAGGGTGACCACGCCGTACGAGGGTCGTGGGCACACGACCTGGGACCCCGACGCCGAGATCGAGGCGCCACTCCACCTGCACGACACACCGGTACCCGCCGAGTGGATCGACTACAACGGCCACATGAGCGAGTCGTGCTACCTGCTCGCCTTCGGAGACAGCGCCGACGCGTTCTTCCGGTACGTCGGCATCGATGAGGCGTACCGAGCTGCGGGGCACTCGCTGTACACCTCGGAGACCCACCTCCATCACCGGCAGGAGGCAGGGGAGGGCGAGCCGCTGCGCCTCACGCTGCAGGTGCTCGACCACGACAGACGGCGGCTGCACCTCTTCCACGAGATGCGGCACCGGGACACCGGCGTGCTGCTGGCCTCGGCCGAGCAGTTGTTGGTGCACGTCGACATCGCGGCGGGTCGCTCGGCGGACATGGCCGACGATCTCCACGAACGCATCGCCGCGATCCACCGTGCTCACGCGGCACTGCCCACGCCCGACATGGTGGGTCGGCCCATGGGCATCAGGCGTCAGCGACAGCAGTAGGACGAAGAGGAGCGGCCATGGACTTCCGGCTCGACGACGAGCAGCGCGCGATCGTCGACACGGTGCGCACGTTCGTCACCCGGGAGCTCTACCCCCACGAGGAGGACGTCGAGCGGCTGGGCGACGTGCCGCCGGAGCTGGTCGCCCGGATCCGGGAGCGGTCCGTCCAGGCCGGGCTCCACGCCGCCAACATGCCCGCCGAGCTCGGCGGCGGCGGGCTGGACGCGGTCGGGATGACCCTGGTCGAACGCGAGCTGGGCAAGGCCAGCTACGCGCTCCAGTGGCTGGTCGCGCGACCCAGCAACATCCTGCAGGCCTGCGAGGGCGAGCAGCGTGAGCAGTACCTGCTCCCGGCCGTGCGCGGCGAGCGGCACGACTGCCTGGCGATGACCGAGCCGGGTGCCGGCTCCGACGTACGGTCGATGACCACGCGGGCCGTTCGCCACGGCGACGACTACTGGATCGACGGCACCAAGCACTTCATCAGCCATGCCGACAAGTCCGACTTCGTGATCCTGTTCGCCGCGACCGGCAGCGAGGAGGTGCACGGTCGGAAGGTCAACCTGATCACCGGGTTCCTGGTCGACCTCGACACCCCCGGGCTCACCGTCGTACCCGGTCCGTCGAGCGTGTCCCACCGCGGCTACCACCACAGCGAGCTGGTCTTCGAGGGGTGCCGGGTGCCGGCCACGAACCGCCTGGGCGAGGAGGGCCGGGGCTTCGAGCTGATGGGCGAGTGGCTCGGCGCCAGCCGGCTCACCGTCGCCGCCAGCAGCGTCGGCCGCGCCCGCCGCGTGCTGGACATGACGATCCAGTGGGCCGCCGACCGCGTCCAGTTCGGGCAGCCCATCGGGAAGTTCCAGGGCATCGGGTTCCCCCTCGCCGACATGGCCACCGAGCTCGAGGCGGCCGAGCTGCTCACGCTTCAGGCAGCGTGGAAGCTCGACCAAGGCACGATGACCGACCGGGACGCGGCCATGGCGAAGCTCTTCGCGTCCGAGGCGCTCGGCCGGATCACCGATCACGCCGTGCAGATCCACGGGGGCATGGGCCTGATGTCCGAGCTGCCGATCGAGCGGTTCTGGCGCGACGCCCGGGTCGAGCGCATCTGGGACGGCACCAGCGAGATCCAGCGGCACATCATCAGTCGCGCGCTCCTGCGCCCTCTGGGCGCTTGAGGCCGACATGTCCGGACCATCGGCCACGCAGGTTCGCAGCAACCTGCAGCGGCTCCTCGCGCCCCGCAGCCTGGCGGTCATCGGGGGCCGGGCCGCGGAGGACGCCGTCCTGCAGAGCCGGGACATCGGGTACGACGGACAGATCTGGGCCGTCCATCCGACCCGTGAGCACATCGGCGGCATTCCCTGCCACACCGACCTCTCGCACCTCCCTGGTGTCCCTGACGCGGCCTTCGTCGCGGTGAACCGCGAGAGCACGGTCTCCGTGGTCGACCGGCTCGCTCGGCTGGGGGTCGGTGGCGTCGTCTGCCACGCGTCCGGGTTCGCCGAGGACGGCGAGTACGGCGCGCGCCTGGAGCGCGACCTCGTCGCGGCGGCCCGGGACATGGCGCTGCTCGGACCGAACTGCCTCGGCCTCGTCAACTACCTCGAGGGGGTCGCCCTGTGGCCGGAGCAGCAGGGCGGCGCCCGGGTGGACACCGGGGTCGCTCTGATCGCGCAGAGCGGCAACATCAGCGAGAACCTCACGATGCAGCGGCGCTCCCTGCCCGTCGCCGCCCTGATGACTATCGGGAACAGCGCCGTGACCGGCGTCGTCGATCTGGTCGGGGAGATGCTCGACGACCCGAGGATCACCGCCGTCGGTCTCCTCCTGGAGGAGATCCCGGAGGTCGAGGTGTTCTCCCGGGTGGCGGTCGAGGCGTTGCGCCGCCACGTGCCGATCGTGGCGATCAAGTCGGGATCGTCGGAGCTCGGCGCGCAGGTGACGCTCAGCCACACCAGCTCGCTCGCGGACTCCGACAGCCTGGTCGACGCGCTGTTCCGTCGGCTCGGGATCGCCCGCCTCCACGACGTCGAGACGTTTCTCGAGACCCTCAAGCTGATGCACGTGCACGACTGCCGGCCGGGCACCGAGATCGCCTCCGCGAGCTGCTCGGGTGGGGAGGCTGCCCTCCTGGCCGACCTCGCTCACCGCATCGGTCTGACCATGCCGGCGCTCCCGGAGGAGACGCGGGCGCGGCTGCACGGTGTGCTCGGAGATCGGGTGAGCATCCGCAACCCGCTCGACTACCACACCTACATCTGGGGCGACGAGGACCGGCTGACCGAGTGTTTCACCGCCCTGCTCGACGCAGGTCTCGACCAGCACCTACTGATGCTCGACTTCCCTCGGGCCGACCGCTGCGACCTGGGGGAGTTCGAGACCACGGTCGCGGCTTTCGAGGCGGCGCAGCGGAAGACGGGTGCCCGCGCGTGCGTGGTGTCGTCGCTGCCGGAGTCCATGCCGGAGGATGTCGGCCGCCGGCTGCTCGACGTGGGCATCGCGCCGATGCAGGGCATCGGGAGCTGCCTGACCGCGATCGCGGAGGCGGCACGTGTGGCGGCCGCCCAGGCCACGGTCGACGAGATCCTCCCGCTCCCCGCACCGGGCCCCGCGGTCGTGAGCGCCGTCTCGACGTGGGACGAGGTCGAGTCGAAGACCGCGCTGGCGTCGTACGGCCTCCGCGTGCCGGCCTCCGTGACCACCGACGACGTGGACGCGCTGCCGGCTGTTGCCTCGCAGCTCGGCTTCCCGGTCGTGCTCAAGGCCCTCGGCGCCGGCATCGCCCACAAGTCCGAGATCGGTGGCGTCGAGGTCGGCCTCGACACCGAGGACGCCGTACGCCGGGCCGCGGCCGGCATGGCCGACCTCGCCCACACCTTCCTGGTCGAGCGCATGGTCGGGGGCGCCGTGCTCGAGCTGCTGGTCGGCGTGCAGCGCGACACCCGTCTGGGCCTGGGACTCACGCTCGGCGCGGGCGGCGTGCTGGTCGAGCTCCTCGACGACACCGCCACCCTGCTGCTGCCGGCGACGAGGGACCAGATCCGCACGGCGCTCACCGGTCTCCGCATCGGTCCGGTGCTCCAGGGGTTCCGCGAACGAGACGCCGACCTCGAGGCCGTGGTGAGCGCCGTCGAGGCGATCGCGGCGTTCGCGATCGACCACGCCGACCGTCTGGTCGAGGTCGAGGTGAACCCCCTGCTCGTGCTCCCAGATGGCGCGATGGCGGTCGACGCGCTCATCCGCTTGGCTGAGCCCGGAGCCTGAGGAGGTCGTCGTGGAGCCGGTGCGGACCGTGGTCGAGAACGGCGTCCTGGTGGTCACGCTGGACCGGCCCACCGCCAACGCGATCGACGTCGCCACCAGCCACGCGCTCTACGACGCCTTCGCGCGGCTCGAGCAGGACCCGGAGCTGCGTGTGGGCATCCTGACCGGCGCCGGCGACCGGTTCTTCTCGGCCGGCTGGGACCTCAAGGCGGCCGCGGCCGGCGAGGCCGTCGACGCCGACCACGGTCCCGGAGGCTTCGCCGGGCTGACCGAGCTCTTCGACCGCACCAAGCCCGTGATCGCAGCGGTCAACGGGCTCGCCCTCGGCGGCGGCCTCGAGCTGGCACTCGCCGCCGACCTGCTGGTGCTGGCCGACCACGCCGAGCTGGCGCTGCCAGAGGTC
>JAFMQY010000319.1 GCA_017354415.1 Nocardioides sp. | reverse complement strand
CGGGCGGCGTCGAGCACCCCGTCGACCGGCAGCCCGAGGATGTCCATGTGGGTGTGCGCGTCGAAGCCGCCGGGTTCGGGCAGCCGCACGCCCTCGGGATCAGCCGAGGGCGTGGCGTGCACCATGAAACCGTTCGGACTATTCATTGACAAGCCGGGCGATTTCCTCGTCAACCACGGACTGGTCCAGCTTCGTGAACAGCGGGGCGGGGACGGAAAGCGGCGTGCCCGCCGTGACCGGCCGGGACTCCCAGCGGAACGTCGAGTCGTAGGTTCCGGTGATCACCGGGTAGGACGGGCCGCCTTCCTCGTCCACCGTCTCGATCCTGGGCATGCCCGACCACTCGCCGGTACCGCCGAGCATCTCGTGCACCGCCTGCGACGAGCGGGGCAGGAACGGGGTGAGCAGCGTCTTCGCGTCGGCGATCGCCTGGAGCGTGACGTGCAGGACGGTCCGCATCCGCTCCGGGTCCGACGTGCGCAGCTTCCACGGCGCCTGCTCGGAGAAGTACTTGTTCGCCTCGCCGACCGCGCGCATCGCCTCGTTGACCGCGAACTTGAACCGGGAGTGGGCCAGCTGGTCGCCGACCGAGGCGAACGCGCCCGCGGTGGTGGCGAGCAGCGCCCGGTCGGCGTCGGTGAGGTCGCCCGCTTCCGGAATCGAGCCGATGTTCTTGGCCGCGAACGACACCGCCCGGTTGACCAGGTTGCCCCAGGTCGCGACCAGCTCGTCGTTGTTTCTGCGGACGAACTCGCTCCAGGTGAAGTCGGTGTCGTGCGTCTCGGGCCCGGCCACCGCGACGTAGTAGCGCAGCGCGTCCACGTCGTAGCGGTCGAGGAAGTCCTTCACGTAGATGACCACCTGGCGGGAGGAGGAGAACTTCTTGCCCTCCATCGTCAGGAACTCGCTGCTCACCACCTCGGAGGGGAGGTTGAGCCGCCCGAGGACGCCGGGCGTGCCGCCCTTGGCGCCCTGGCCGTTGTAGCCGAGCAGCATCGCCGGCCAGATCTCCGAGTGGAAGACGATGTTGTCCTTGCCCATGAAGTAGTAGGCCTCGGCGCTCTCGTCGTTCCACCAGGCGCGCCACGCGTCCGGGTCGCCCGAGCGCCTGGCCCACTCGATGGACGCCGACAGGTAGCCGATCACCGCGTCGAACCAGACGTAGATCTTCTTGTCGTTGCGGTCCCGCCAGCCGTCGAGCGGCACCGGGACGCCCCAGTCGAGGTCGCGGGTGATCGCGCGCGGCTGCAGGTCGTCGAGAAGGTTAAGCGAGAACTTCAGTACGTTCGGCCGCCACTGCCCTTCCTTCGACTTCATCCAGTCGCCGAGCACGTTGGCGAACGCGGGCAGATCGAGGAAGTAGTGCTCCTGCTCGACGAACAGCGGGATCTCGCCGTTGATCTTGGACTTGGGATCGATCAGGTCGGTCGGGTCGAGCTGGTTGCCGCAGTTGTCGCACTGGTCGCCGCGCGCGGCCGGGTAGCCGCAGATCGGGCAGGTGCCCTCGATGTAGCGGTCGGGCAGCGTGCGGCCGGTGGACGGGGAGATCGCGCCGAGCGTGGTCCTGGGGAAGATGTACCCGTTCTTCAGCAGGGTCAGGAAGATCTCCTGGGTGACCGCGTAGTGGTTGCGGGTCGTGGTCCTGGTGAACAGGTCGTAGCTCACGCCGAGGTTGGCGAGGTCGTTGCCGATGACGCCGTTGTAGCGGTCGACGATCTCGCGGACGCCGACCCCTTCCTTGTCCGCCTGGACCTGGATCGGGGTGCCGTGCTCGTCGGTGCCGGAGACCATCAGCACCTTGTTGCCCGCCATCCGCTGGTACCGGCTGAACATGTCGCTCGGGATGGCGAAGCCGGAGACGTGGCCGATGTGCCGCGGGCCGTTAGCGTAGGGCCAGGCCGCCGCGGTCAGGATGTGCTTCGGGTTGGCGGAGGACATGGTTAAAGCCTACGGGCTGTCGCGTGGTCGTCGCTGACATTGAGCTCCGCCTTCGCGCCCACGGGGACGTGCCTGGTCTGCTTGATGCCGAGGATCGACAGGAAGAACGTGCCGAGGATTATCTGGCAGCTCAGCACGAGCGCGGTCACCGACGGGACCATCAGGCGCAGCGCGTGCTCGTAGTTGAGGTGCCCGAAGGCGTGGCTCTGCCAGTAGGTGAGCGAGAAGATCAGCCCGACGAGACCGGCCACCCCCACGGCCACGCCGGCCAGCAGGCCGCGCTCGAGGGACAGCTTGCCGAGCAGGGTCTGCACCTTGGGCTCGGTTGGCAGGAAACCCTCCGAGCCGGCGTAGACCTGGGTGAACAGCCAGAACAGCACGGCCTGGAACCCGATGTCGACGGCGGCGCCGCAGGCGACGAGCGTGTCCACGTCGAAGTTGACCCCG
>JAFMQY010000081.1 GCA_017354415.1 Nocardioides sp. | reverse complement strand
CCGCGACCGGGGGCCCCGAACGCGGAGCTCATACAACCTCTCAGGCGCCCGTGCCTTGGAGCCACTGGTTGACCAGGCTCTGGTTGGCTGCGATCCACTTGTCCGCAGCCGCCGGCCCGGCCATGCCGTCCTTGGCGATGTACTCCGCCACCTGGTTCTGATCGGCGTTGGTCCAGTGGAAGTTCTTGACCAGCGCGACCGCGGGTGAACCCGAGTCCGCGAACTTCGTCGAGATCAGCTTGTTCAGGTGGTAGGGCGGATAGTCACACTTGATGGCCGACGGAGCAGTCGGGCACACCTTGGGATTGCTCGAGTACTTCGGGAGGTTCACCTTGACCAGCTTCTCCTCGGAGAAGAACCACTGCGGCTCGTAGAAGTAGGCCAGCAACGGGCTCTTGTCCTTCTCCGCTGTTCGGAAGCTCTGGATCAGCGCGGCCTCGCTGCCGCCGACCACGACCTGGTAGTCCAGGTTGAGGTTCTTCACCAGCGCCTGGTCGTTCGTGACGTACGACGGGTCACCGTCCAACAGCTGACCCTTGCCGCCCGACTCGGAGGTCTTGAACATCGAGGCGTACTTGTTCAGGTTCTTCCAGTTGGTGATGTCGGGGTACTTCTGCGCCATCCACGGCGGCACGTACCAGCCGATGACGCCCTGGTTACCGGTGAGTCCGGCGTCCTCGACCACGTGCTCCTGGTTGATGTACTTCTTCGCCAGATCCTCGTGCCCCCAGTTCTCCAGGATCGTGTCGACGGTACCGTTGGCCATCGCGCTCCAGCTGGGCTGCTCGGCCAGCTTGACGTAGCTGACGTTGCAGCCGAGCTTGTTCTTGGCTATCTCTCCGACCACGTAGGCGTCGGCGTAGTAGCCGGTCCAGGCGTTCATGGCGATGTTCAGGTTGCCGCAGGTCTTGCCGCTAGCGGACTTGGTGGTGGAGATGTTCCCGCCGCCGCAGGCACTCAGCGCAAGTGCCGCTGCGGCCGTCAAACAGATCCAGCCAGGCAGCCGGAGTAGTCGTCGTGCCATGCGTCCTTCTTCCTTTGCTCGTCCCGCCGGACGGCGGGTAGTCGTGGGGTGGGCACCACCATCAGGAGCGCCCGCGATCGGCCGCCGCGCGGGCGGTGCGGTCGAGCATGATGCCAAGAGCGGCGAGCGTGATTCCAGCCGCGAGTCCCTTACCGAACAGGTTGTCCTGCGAGAAGCCGGAGATCACGATGTAGCCGAGGCCGCCGGCCCCGACCATGCCGCCGATCACCACCATCGAGAGCACATAGAGCAGGCCCTGGTTGGCGGCCAGCGCGATCGCCGACCGCGACATCGGCAGCTGGACCTTGCGGATCATCTGCCAGCGGGTGATACCGCTGGACTGGGCCGCCTCCACGGTGGTGGCGGACACCCCGCGGATGCCGTCGGCGACCAGCTTGACCGAGATCGGGAAGGCGTAGAGCACTGCCGCCACGATGGCGGTGAACCGGGTTGATCCGAACAGCGCGAGTGCCGGGATCAGATAGACGAAGGAGGGGAACGTCTGGAACGCGTCGAGTATGGGCCGGATGACCGTGTCGGCTCCCCGGCTCCGAGCGATCCACACTCCGAGCACGATCGCGAGGAGCATCACCAGCACCGTGGCGACCAGGGTCGACGTCAAGGTGATCATGGCGTCGTTCCACAAGCCGACCAGCAGGATGATCGCCGAGCACACAGTCGTGGTCACGAAGGGCTTCACGCCGCCCACGACGAAGGAGATCGCCATCAGCACGGGCGCCATCAACCACCAGGGCGTGTTCGCGAGGAGCTCCTGCAACGGGTTCAGGAACCCGTAGGTCACGAGGTTCTTGAAGTCCTCGGTGTAGGTGCCGACGTGGTCGACGACCCAGTTGGTGAACGAGTTGATCGCGTCCACGACATGTGGCCCGACGTTCAGCGACGACGGGAACTGCGCCAGGCCCAGATAGTTGTGCGACAGATAGATGCAGACGAGGACCCCGATGAGCGTCACGCCGAGGATCACGCGTCGCAGCAGCCGCGATGGCAGACGCCTGGTGCGGGTCTCCTCGCTCGCCCAACGAGGCAGCCGCTCGAGGACGACGGTGGTCAGCATCACGCCAGGGCTCGAGACCGAGACCAGCCGGCCCTGTGTACGTTCGCGGCGTTCGCTTGCGGCAGTCGTGGTGCGATCGAGCACGATCGCGATGACGACGATCAACAGGCCGGGGACAGCCGCCTGGCCAACGTTGAGGTTGGTCAGGCCCGACAGCACGTCCTGGCCGAGTCCGGGCCCGTCGACGAAGACCGCGATCACCGTCATCGACAGGGCAGCCAGTGTGCACTGGTTGACGCCGACGATGATCGTGCGCCGCGCCATCGGCAACTGGACCTTGCGCAAGAGCTGGCCCCGGGTCAGGCCCATCGAGCCCGCTGCCTCGACGGTGGTCGGGGACACCGAGCGCAGGCCGTGCTCGGTGATGCGCACGAGCGGCGGGATCGAGTACACGATCGTCAGCATGATCGCGCAGGTGACGCCCGGGCCGAAGATCACGAAGAAGAACGGGATGTAGGCCAGCGACGGCATGGTCTGCATCACGTCGAGGACCGGGGTGATCACCTGCGAGACCCAACGCCGTCGGGCCATCGCTATCCCGACTGGGACCCCGACGATGATGCTGGCGAACACCGCCAAGAGGGTCATGGTGACCGTGTCGACGCTGTCCTGCCAGTAACCGAGGATCCCGAAGAGCATCGTGCCGACCACGACCATGACCGCCGATCGGAGCCCGGCCAATGCCAGGGCGACCCACCCGAAGATCGCCACCACGCCGAGCCACCCGATCTGAGGCACCGGGCGTCCGCCGGACGGTCGGGACAGGTAGTCCTGGAACTTGCCGAAGGACGAGTTGCCGAAGCTCGACACGTTGCCGATCACCCCATGGAAGAACCAGTTGGTCTGCCCGGCCGCGATGATGTTGTCGCGCACGTGGTTGATCCAGGTGTCCAGTGAGTTCAGCTGTACGAACGGGCGGGCGAGCGTGTCCTGGCCCTTGAAGAGCAGGTAGCCCACGCCCCAGACCACGGCGATGATCAGGAGCTTCACACCGAGACGTCGTGGCTTGGGCCCGGCGACGAGCGACCCCGCCTCCTTGTCGTCCGGGGCGGGCAGTGTGGGAGGCGGCTCGACGATCGTCACTTCGGGCGATCCTCTGCCACGACAACACGGAGGATGTCCTCATCGTCGACGATCCCGACCACCTGGTCGCCCTCGACCACGCGAACCGGACCGTCCGCGGCCAGGACCGCCCGAGCAGCTTCACGGACGACCGTGTCAGCCGGGAGCGAGGGCGCCCCATCGCCCTCGCCGGGCTTCGGGTCTCGCATCACCCAGCGCAACGTCAGCACGTGTGACTTCGGAACATCGGAAACGAAGTCCTTCACGTAGTCGTCGGCCGGCGCTCCGACGACCTCGTCGGGACGTCCGACCTGCACCACTTCGCCGTCGCGCATGATCAGGATCCGGTCGCCCAGCTTGAGCGCCTCGGCGAGGTCGTGGGTGATGAAGACCATTGTCTTACCGACCTCGTGGTGAAGTCTGATGACCTCGTTCTGCATGTCGCGGCGGATCAGCGGGTCGAGGGCCGAGAACGGCTCGTCGAACAAGAGGACGTCGGGGTCGGCGGCCAGGGCCCGGGCGAGCCCCACCCGCTGCTGCATGCCACCCGAGAGCTGGTCGGGGTAGGAACGCTCGTAGCCCGAGAGCCCCACCAGGTCGACCATCTGCTGGGCACGCTCGCGGCGTTCGCCGCGGTCCTCGCCCCGCACCTCGAGGCCGAACCCGACGTTGTCGATGACCTGGCGGTGGGGCAGCAGCCCGAAGTGCTGGAACACCATGCCGACCTGCTTGCGCCGGAGCTCACGGAGGGCCTTCTCGTCCGCGGCGGTGATATCCGCATCTCCGAGGTGAACCGCCCCGGCCGTCGGCTCGATCAGCCGGGTCAGCATTCGCACCAGTGTCGACTTCCCGGAGCCCGACAGCCCCATCACGACGAACACCTCACCGGGTGCCACGTCGAAGGAGACGTCCTTGACCGCCATCACGCAGCCAGTCTTTTCCTGGAGCTCCTTACGAGTGAGGTCGGCGTCCGGGGTGCCGATGATCTTGTCGGAACGACTCCCGAAGATCTTCCAGAGTGCGTCGACCTTGAGCGCGGCACCCTCATCCGTGGCGGTGGCGACGGTGTCGGGTTCCGTCGTGGGAGCGGTCATCGGGTGACCTCCTGGTTCTCGCCTGCGCCGGCGGAGCCGGCCGGGGCATCGGTGGCGACGGAGTTGCGGCTGTCGCCGGGCGGATAGAGGGGTGTTCCGTCGCGGTAGCGGTAGAACGGCACGTCGGCGGGCGGCAGCGGGGTGTTGCCGGTGATCAGGTCGGCGGCCTTCTCGGCGACCATCATCACGGGGGCGTAGATGTTGCCGTTGGTGACGAACGGGAAGACCGAGGCGTCCACGACCCGCAGGCCCTCCACGCCGTACACCTTCATCGAGGCGGGGTCGACCACGGACATCTCGTCGACGCCCATCTTCGCCGTGCACGACGGGTGCAGCGCGGTCTCGGCGTCGGCGCGGACCCAGTCGAGGATCTGCTCGTCGGTCTCGACCTCGCGACCCGGGGACAGCTCGCCGTCGTTGTACGGCGCGAACGCCGGCTGGTTGAGGATGTGGCGGGCGACCCGGACCGCCTCGACCCATTCGCGCCTGTCGTTGGGGGTCGACAGGTAGTTGAACCGCATCGAGGGGTGCCGTTTCGGGTCACGCGACCTGATCCGCACCCAGCCGCGGGTGTCGGCGTACATGGGGCCGATGTGCACCTGGTAGCCGTGGCCCTCGGTCGGCGCGGACCCGTCGTACCGGATGGCGACCGGCAGGAAGTGGAACATCAGGTTCGGATAGTCGACGTCGTCGTTGCCGCGGCAGAAGCCGCCGCCCTCGAAGTGGTTGGTCGCGCCGAGCCCGCGCCGGTGGACGAGCCACTGGTAGGCGATGCCCGGCCGAGCCCGCCAGCTCAGCCCGGGCGCGATCGAGACCGGCTGCTTCGAGGCGTACTGGATGTAGACCTCGAGGTGGTCCTGGGCGTTCTCGCCCACACCGGGCAGGTGATGAACGACGGGTACGCCGTGCTGCTGGAGGAGCGCCTGGTCCCCGATCCCGGAGAGCTGGAGCAGCTGCGGCGTGTTGATCGCGCCACCACAGAGGATCACCTCGCCGGCCTTCACCGTTCGGCGCAGCCGGCCCGCGCGCAGGTAGTCGACGCCGACGGCCCGGTTGCCCTGGAACCGCACGCCGGTGACCAGGGCGAGGGTCTCGACCTGGAGGTTCCTGCGGCTCAGCACCGGGTGGAGGTAGGCCCGAGCTGCCGACAGCCGCCGACCCCGGTGGACGTTGCGGTCGAACTTCGCGAAGCCTTCCTGCCGGTAGCCGTTGACGTCGTCGGTGAGCGGGTAGCCGGCCTCCTGAGCCGCGGCGAAGAACGCGCCGAAGAGCGGGTTGTCGGCCCGGCCTCGCTCGAGCACGAGTGGTCCGTCACCACCGCGCCAGTCGTCGGGCCCGGCGAGGCAGTTCTCCATCCGCTTGAAGTACGGCAGGCAGTGGAGGTAGCCCCATTCCTTCATGCCCGGCTCGGCGGCCCACCGTTCGTAGTCCAACGGATTGCCGCGCTGGAAGATCATCCCGTTGATGCTGCTGGACCCGCCGAGCACCTTGCCGCGCGCGTGGAACACCCGACGGTTGTTGAGGTGCGGCTCCGGGTCGGTCTCGTACCTCCAGTCGTAGAAGCGGTTCCCGATCGGGATGGGCAGTGCAGCCGGCATGTGGATGAACGGGTCGATCCGGAAGTCGGAACGGCCGGCCTCGAGCACCAGGACGCTGGTCCCGGGATCGGCACTGATGCGGTTCGCCAAGGCGCAGCCGGCCGAGCCGCCGCCGACGATCACGACGTCGTAGGAGTCGACCCTCCGGCTCAGCGGGCTCATCGGTCCTGGCCCCCGAACCAGTGCTGGGCACTCGGGTCGATGTTGTGCCAGATGTGCTTGGTCTCGCGGTACTCCTCGAGCCCCGCGTGCCCGAGCTCGCGGCCGACGCCGGACTGCTTGTATCCGCCCCACTCGGCCTGCGGGACGTAGGGGTGGTAGTCGTTGATCCAGACCGTCCCCATCCGCAGCCGTGCGGCCACCCGCTGTGCCCTGCCGGCGTCCTGCGTCCACACGGCGCCGGCCAGCCCGTACGTCGAGTCGTTGGCGATCGCGACCGCCTCGTCCTCGGTCGTGAACGTCTCGACGGTCAGCACCGGTCCGAACGACTCCTCCTGCGTGACGGACATCCGGGACGAGCACCCGTCCAGCACGGTGGGCAGGTAGAAGTAGCCGTCGGCCAGGGCCTCGTCGTCCGGCCGCGCGCCGCCGCACCGGAGGACCGCTCCCTCGGCGAGGCCGGCAGCGACGTACTTCTCGACCTTCTCGAGGTGTTGGGCACTGGTCAGCGGGCCGGCCTCCGCGCTGGGGTCGAAGGGACCGCCGAGCCGGATGCGTCCGGCCCGGGCCACGACCTCGTCCACGAACTCGTGGGCGATCGACTGCTCGACGACCAGGCGCGCACCGGCGGAGCACACCTGACCGGAGTGCAGGAAGACCGCGGTCAGGGCGAAGTCGACGGCCACCTCGAGGTCGGCGTCGGCGAAGACGATGTTGGGGTTCTTGCCACCGAGCTCGAGCGCCACCCGCTTCACGCTCGCCGCGGCCGCGGCCATGATCCGGCGCCCGGTCGCGAGGCCCCCGGTGAACGACACCAGATCGACGCGCGGGTCGGAGGCAAGAGGTGCGCCCGCCTCGGCTCCCGCACCGAGGACGAGGTTGCCGACGCCGTCCGGGAGCCCGGCCTCGGTGAGCAGGTGCATGAGCAGGATCGCGGTGTGGGGGGTCAGCTCGCTCGGCTTGAGCACGAACGTGTTGCCCGCGGCCAGACAGGGCGCGACCTTCCACGATGTCTGCAGCAGCGGGTAGTTCCACGGCGTGATCAGGCCGCAGACCCCGATCGGCTCGTGGACGATCCGACTGACCACACCCGCGTTTCCGGTGTCGACCATGCGGCCGGCGTCCTCGTCCGCGACATGTCCGTAGTAGCGGAACACGCGCGCGACGTCGTCGACGTCGTACTCCGACTCGACCAGGCGCTTGCCCGTGTCGAGCGACTCGGCACGAGCGATCTCCGCTCTGTCGCGCTCGAGCAGTCCCGCCAGTCGGATGAGGAGATCACCCCGCTCGCGGGCGGCGGTGTGGGGCCATGGCCCGTGGTGGAAGGCTTCGTGGGCCGCGGTGATCGCGGCTTCCGTGTCGTCGCCGCTTGCCTCGTCGACCTCGCCGACGAGCGAGCCGTCGGCAGGACACCTGATCTCGCGACGACCGCCCGCGAGCGCGCTGCGCCACTCGCCACCCACAAGAATGTCTGGCACGAACCCAGCCCTTCCGTTGCGCATAATGCAACCCGGTGCTTCAGGCGCAACTTATAGCCAAAGAGAATGGCCGCGTGCCGCGCTGACGTCAAGGGTCGTCACCCAACTGGGACCAGGCGTCAGGTCACAGGATCGTTCCAGCCGAGTCGGAACGAGACATCGGCCGCGGCCGCGAGGAGCTCTTTGACGGCGAGGTCCAGGACGTCGCCCCGCAGCCGGAAGCTCGCACCCGAGACGCTCATCGAGGCGATGATGTCGCTGTGGGCGTTCCGGATCGGCGCGGCGACCGCGGTCAGGCCCTGTTCCAGCTCGTCGACCGCGATGGCGTACCCGCGCTCCCGCACCTCCGCGAGCTCCTGCATCAGCGGAGCCTTCTTGGTGATCGTCCGGTCGGTGTAGCTCGGCAGGGAGCCGAGCACCTCCTTCAGGCGCGTGCCGTCGAGCTCGCTGAGCAGGACCTTGCCGTTGCTCGTGGCGTGAAGCGGGATGTGCTGCCCGACCCAGTTGTGTGACTGCAGCGCCGATGATCCGGCGACCTGGTCGAGATAGAGCGCGGAGTGCCCCGAGAGCACGGCCAGGTTCACGGTCTCCCCGGTGGCCGCCGCCAGTCGACGGCAGATCTGGCGAGCCTCCTGTACGACGTCGAGACGCGCCGTGGTCGCGCCGGCCAGGCGCAGGATCCCCACCCCGAGGCGGTACTTTCCCCGGTCGCCGGTCTGCTCCACCAGGTCGTGACACTCCAGCGTGGACATCAGCCGGAACGCCGTGCTCTTGTGGACGTCCAGCTCGGCGGCCACCTCCGTGACCCCCGCGACCCCGGCGCGGGCCAGCACCTCCAGGATGGTCAGGGCGCGGTCGACCGACTGGACGGGCTCGACGGCCCGGTCTTCTGACATGGTGAGCAGCGTAACCCCGAGTTGCGCATCGCGCGACGAGGTCGCCGTACGCGCAACACGACCCGTCATGCGGTCAGCGGAACACGACGGTGCGGTTGCCGTTCAGGAGGATCCGCGACTCGGAGTGCCAGCGCACCGCTCGCGAGAGGACCTGGGCCTCGACGTCACGGCCGGCCGCCACGAGCTGCTCGCGGGTGTGACCGTGGTCGACGCGGATGACGTCCTGCTCGATGATCGGACCCTCGTCGAGGTCGGCGGTGACGTAGTGCGCCGTGGCACCGATCAGCTTCACGCCGCGCTCGTGGGCCTGGTGGTAGGGCTTGGCCCCTTTGAAGCTCGGCAGGAACGAGTGGTGGATGTTGATGACGCGCCGCGAGAGCGTCCGGCAGAGGTCGTCGGACAGCACCTGCATGTAGCGCGCCAGCACGACCAGGTCGATCCCGTGCTCCTCGACCAGCTCGAGCAGCGTGGCCTCGGCGGCCGGCTTGGTCTCCGGCGTGACCGGGAGGTGGACGTAGTCGATCCCGTAGGCCTTCGCCAGCGGCTCGGCGTCCAGGTGGTTGGAGACCACCAGCGGGATGTCGATCTGCAGCGCGCCCGTGCTGTGGCGGAAGAGCAGGTCGTTGAGGCAGTGCAGGTGACCGGAGACCATCACCAGCGTGCGGTACGGCGCCCTGGCGTCCCACAGGTGGAAGTCCATGTGGAACGTGGTTGCGACCGCGGCGAAGTCGGCTCGCAGGGTCTCGGCGGTGTGGATCGGGTCGGCGATCTCGAAGCACACCCGCATGAAGAAGCGCCCGGTCGCCCGGTCGTCGTACTGCTGGCTCTCGATGATGTTGCCGCTGTGCTCCACGAGGAAACCGGTGACGGCGTACACGATCCCCGGCCGGTCAGGGCAGACGATCGTGAGGACGAACTCGTCCCCGGGGGCACCGCCGGCGGCGGAGGTCAGTGACATCGCGTTCTCCTGGCGATGGTTGGACGGATCGGGTTCAGTCGCCGAGCTCGGTACGCCGTCGCGAGACGTAGTCCGCGAGCTCGTCGCGGATCGCGTCGTCCAACGGCGGCGCCTCGTAGTCGGTGAGGACCTGACGGTAGACGGTGCTCGCGCGGGCGGCGGTGTCGAGCCCGCCGTTGCGGCTCCACCGCTCGAAGTTCTCCGACGACGACAGGAACGGACGGTAGAAGCAGTCGCGGAAACGCTCGAGCGTGTGCATCGCCCCGAGGAAGTGGCCGCCGTGCCCGACCTCGACGTGCGCGTCGTAGGCCAGGGATGCCTCGTCGATCTCCAGCGGGGTGAACTCGTGCTGCAGCATCTGCACCAGCTCGATGTCGACGATGAACTTCTCGTAGCCGGCCACGAGCCCGCCCTCGAGCCAGCCGGCCGCGTGCATCACCCAGTTGGTGCCGGCGAGGAAAGTCGGCAGCAACGTCATCAGCGCCTCGTAGCCGCCCTGCGCGTCGGGGACCTGGGACGACGTGAGGCCACCCCCGGTGCGGAACGGCAACCCGAAGTGCCGCGCGATCTGGCCGGTGCAGAGCAGGCCGATCCCCGACTCGGGTGTACCGAACGTGGGGGAGCCGGACTGCATGTCGATGTTGGAGAGGAAGGAGCCGAAGATGACCGGGGAGCCGGGCCGGATCAGCTGCGAGAGCGTGATGCCGGTGAGGGCCTCGGCCATCTGCTGCACCAGCGCGGCCGGAACCGTCACCGGCGACATCGCACCCATCAGGATGAACGGCGTGAGCACCACCGCCTGGTTCGCCTCGGAGTACTCGAACTGGGCTTCGAGCATCCGAGAGTCCCAGCGCAGCGGCGAGTTGCAGTTGATCAGCGAGATCGTCGCCGGGGTCTGCTCGATCACCTCACGGCCGCCGAACAGGATCGACGACATCGCGATGGTGTCGGCGGCGTTCACCCCGGAGACCACGTTGCCCATGTAGATCTTGTCGGTCAGCGTCTGGAGCGCGAACGTCATGTCCAGGTGCCGGCTGTCGAGGGGCGTGTCGTTGGGCTCGCACACCACGCCACCCGCCGAGTCCAGCACGGCGTACGACTGGGAGAGACGGGCGAAGTTCTCGAAGTCCGCCATCGTCGCGTCGCGGCGTACCGCGCCCTCGCGCACGAACGGCGGCCCGTACACCGCGCCGAACGCCATCGAGTCGCCGCCGATGTGGACGTCGTTGTCGTGGTTGCGGGCTTGGACGTCGAACTCGCGCGGGGCCTTCGCCACCTGCTCGAGCACGAAGTCGGGGTCGAAGAAGACCGTGTTGTCCTCGACCTTCTGACCCGCCTGACGGAACAGGCCCAGAGCCCGGTCGTCCATGAACTCCACGCCGACCTCGGTCACCAGGCGCCGCCACCCGGCGTCGAGGGTCGCCATCGCGTCCTCGGAGAGCACCTCGTAGCGCGGCATGCGGTTGCAGAACATCGCTCCTCCGTCTGTGACGACCGGACCTTGACCCGTGCTCGGACGGCAGCCTAGCCTCATCATGTGGTTGTCAGTTCCACATCATGGAACACCTGAAGGACGGGACGCAATGGTGGCGGAGTCGGCGAAGGGCACGCAGGCGGTCGAGCGTGCCGCCGCGCTCGTCGCCACGGCCGTGCGCGCGGACGAGCCCCTCGGGTTCGCGGAGCTGGTCGAGTCCTGCGACCTCGCCAAGTCGACCGCCTCGCGCCTGCTCACCGCCCTCGAGCGCGCCGAGCTCCTCGAGCGCGACGCCAACGGTCTCTACCGGGCCGGACCCCTCTTCTGGCTGTACGCCGCGCGCCACGACCGTTGGGACGAGCTGGTGCGACTGGCCCGTCCGACGCTGCAGCAGCTCGGCGACGACACCCGCGAGACCGTCAACCTCGCCGTGGCCCAGGGCGACCGGGTGATCCAGGTCGGCCAGGTGGACAGCCAGTACATGCTCGGCACCCGCGACTGGACCCAGATCGACGTGCCACCCCACGCGTCGGCCCTGGGCAAGGTGCTCTACGCGTACGCCGCCCTGCCGGTGCCGCGCGGCGGGCTCCAGCGGCTGACCCCCCGGACCGTCGCCGACGGGGTCGCCCTCGAGCACCAGCTCGGGCAGACGCGCCGCCAGGGCTTTGCGGTCACCGTCGACGAGCTCGAGATCGGCCTCAGCGGCGTCGCCGTACCGGTCCGTGGAGGCCGCGGTGAGGTCGTCGCCGCGCTCGGGGTCTCGGGCCCCACCCAACGTTTCCAGGGCAGGGTGGACGAGGTCGGACGGCTGCTCACCGACCGGGCTCGCGGACTCTCCGCCCTGCTGGACCGAGGCAGCCACCAGGAACGACGCAGCGGAAGCGAAGGGGCGGCATGAGTACCCCACTCGCCTGCTCGCCTCGCTCCGCCACGAAAGGGGACCCCAAGAGATGAGCGGCCTGACACCGGAGGAGATCCTCCAGGGTCTCTACGACGAGACGCTGGTGGGCAACGGACCGCGCGTGCTCGAGCTGACGCACGAAGGGCTCGCGCTGCAGATGGAGCCGCAGTCGCTGCTGTTCGACGCGCTCATCCCGTCGCTGGAGGAGGTCGGCGCTCGGTTCGAGCGCGGTGACTTCTTCGTCCCGGAGATGCTGATCGCCGGCAGGGCGATGGCCGGGGCCATGGAGGTGCTGCGTCCACTGCTCGCCGAGACGGGCGTCGAGACGATCGGACGGTTCGTGATGGGGACCGTGCAGGGCGACGTCCACGACATCGGCAAGAACCTCGTCAACATCATGCTCGAGGGCGCCGGCTTCGAGGTGATCGACCTCGGCGTCCAGGTGTCGCCGGAGAAGTTCATCGAGGCGATCCAGGCGCACGAGCCCGACATCGTCGGCTTCTCGGCGTTCCTGACCACGACCATGCCGATGTTCAAGGCGAACATGAACGCGCTGCAGAAGGCGGGCCTGCGCGACAGCGTGATCGTGATGGTCGGCGGCGCCCCCGTCACCCAGGAGTACGCCGACGCCGTCGGCGCCGACGGGTACGCCGCGGACGCGTCGGCGACGGTGAAGCGTGCCAAGGCCCTGCTCGACGAGAAGCGCTCGAAGGTCCTCGCATGAACGACATCCAAGAACCCAAGGAGACGGTGCTCCGGTCCGCGACCCAGGAGGTCGTGATCGGCCACCACCGCCGGTTCTGCCTGATCGGCGAGCGGATCAACCCGACCGGTCGGAGGATCTTCCAGGAGCAGCTGCGCGCCGGCGACCTGTCCGCCATCGAGCGAGACGTGAAGGCGCAGGTCGAAGGGGGCGCGGATGTGCTCGACGTGAACATGGGCGTCCCGCTCACCGACGAGGCCGACCTGCTCGTGCAGGCGATCCGGATGGTCCAGAGCCTGACCGACCTGCCGATCTGCATCGACTCCTCGGTGGTCGAGGCGCTCGAGGCCGGGCTCACGGCGTACGACGGTCGTGCGCTGGTGAACTCCGTGACGGCGGAGGACGAACGCCTCGCCGCCATCCTGCCGCTGGTGAAGAAGCACGACGCCGCGGTCATCGCGCTGCCGAACGGCGCCGACGAGATCCCGATGCAGGCCGACAAGCGCATCGAGCTGACCCGCAAGATCATCGAGGTCGCGACGAAGGAGTACGGCATCGCGGCCGCCGACATCGTGATCGACCCGCTGGCGATGCCGATCGGGGCGGACACCACGGTGGTGAACACCGCGCTCGAGACCATGCAGCGCATCCGCTCGGAGTTCGGGGTGAACATGACCTGCGGCGCGTCCAACGTGTCGTTCGGCATGCCCGCGCGCCACACGCTGGGTGCGGCGTTCCTGCCGATGGCGATGACCGCCGGTCTCACCAGCGCGATCATGGATGCGCGTACGCCGGTGATCGTCGAGGCGGTCAAGGCGGCGGATCTCCTGCTCGGCCACGACGACTGGGGCATGGCGTGGATCGCCGCGCACCGGGCACGGCAGGCACAGGCGGCGGAACAGACGGCGACGGCGTGAACACGGATCCGGGATGAGCGAAGACCCGGTCGAGGTTCCCAGGCCGGACTTCTCGCTGGAGGACGTCCGGCGCGAGGGCCTGATCGCACCGGCCGGCACCGAGCCGGCGGCACACGACGGCACCGGGAGGGTGCGCCTGTCGTTCCAGGTGCGTGACACCAGCGGCGCGGTCACGGATCGTGAGGTCCGCGTGCCGCCGGGAGTGAGCGTCTTCGACTCCGCGTCGTGGAACGGCATCGCGATCGACTCGACGTGTGGCGGGCACGGCACGTGTCACAAGTGCAAGGTGCGGCTGTCGTCTGCGTCGCCGGTGACCCGGCACGACGAGCGCACGTTCACGCCGTCCGAGCTCGACCAGGGGTGGCGTCTGGCCTGCCTGGTCCAGGCGACCCGCGACCTCGAGATCCAGGTTCCGCCGCTGACCACGCGTCCCAAGGCGGCGACGGTCGGCGTCGGCCGGCAGGTGATCCTGCGTCCCGCCGTACAGAAGCGGTACGTCGAGCTCGAGGAACCGACCCTGTCCGACCAGCGACCGGACCTGGCCCGGCTGCTGGACGCCATCGACGACCTGGAGCCGGTGCCGGACCTCTATGCCTTGCGCCGGCTGCCCTCGGTGCTGAGGCAGTCGGGGTTCAAGGTGACCGCGGTGGTGGTCGACGAGGCGCTGATCGACGTCGAGCCGGGTGACACCAGCGCCATCCGCTACGCGATCGCCTTCGACCTCGGCACGACGACCGTCGTCGCAACGCTGCTCGACCTCGAGACCGGCACGCCGGTGTCCGTGGCCTCGAGCCTGAACCGCCAGCAGCCGTTCGGCGGGGACGTGATCAGCCGCATCAGCGCGACCATGCTCGACGCGCGGGCCCTGGACCGGTTGCGCGACGCCGCCCACGAGACCCTGGTGCAGCTGACCGAGGAGGTGTGCACGTCCGGCGGGGTCGACCCCGCGCACGTGTACGAGGTGGCGCTGGCGGGCAATGCGACCATGACCGCGCTCGCGCTCGGCGTCGACCCCGAGCCGCTCGGCGTCGCCCCGTTCGTGATGGCCACCGACCGGCCCACGGGCCTCCTGGCCGCCGACCTCGGGCTGGGCCTGCACCCGCGGGCCCGAGCCGTGGTCTTTCCCGCGCTCGGGGCGTACGTCGGCGGCGACATCGTCGCCGGCATGCTCGCCACAGGGATGGACCGCGACAAGCGCACGCGGCTGTTCATCGACGTCGGCACCAACTGCGAGATCGTGCTCAGCGACGGTGACACGATCCTCTCGACGGCGGCGCCCGCGGGGCCGGCGTTCGAGGGTGGCGCCATCCGGTGCGGTATGCGCGCCGCCGACGGCGCGATCGAGGTGGTGCGCCTGCTGGGCCCCGACAACTCAGAGCCCGTCGGGGTCCAGGTGATCGGCGACGTCAAGCCGCGGGGCCTGTGCGGCTCGGGCCTCGTCGACGCGGTCGCGGAGCTCGTGCGTGTCGGACTCCTCGACGGCTCGGGGAGGTTCGTCACCGACGAGGTGGCCGCCGAGCGGGCGCCGGCGATCGCGGACCGGCTCACGCGCATCGGAGAGGAGCGCGTGTTCGTGCTCCACCGGGAGGCCGATGACGCCCTTCCCGAGGAGTCCGTCTTCCTCTCCCAGCGCGACGTACGCGAGCTGCAGTTCGCCAAGGCCGCGATCTCGACGGGCTGGTCGCTTCTGGTCGGCGAGCTCGGCATCGACCCGCGCGACGTTCAGCAGGTCCTGCTCGCCGGGTCGTTCGGCAGCTATCTCTCGCCGGCGTCCGCCGTCCGGATCGGCCTGGTGCCGAAGCTCCCGGTGCTGCGGATCGTCTCCGCGGGCAACGTCGCGGGCGAGGGGGCGAAGATGGCACTGCTGTCGATCCGCGAGCGCGCCGGCGCGACCACCCTTCTGGAGGAGGTGAGGTATGTCGAGCTCTCCGACCGCAGTGACTTCAACGACCGCTTCGTCGAGCAGCTCGCCTTCGGTTCCTGAGGAGCCGCGGGAGGAGGCGTCTCGAACGGCGGTGGCTCCTGAGAAGCCAAGCACCGAGGCGTCTCGAACCGCGGCCGGGCGGCGCGACCGTTCGAGCCGGGTCGCCCTCGTCGCGTGCGGCGCCCTGGCGCAGCCGGC
>JAFMQY010000080.1 GCA_017354415.1 Nocardioides sp. | reverse complement strand
GGGGCTCCCGCGGTGCTGGCCCTGGCCCGCTCTCTCGGGCTTCGCGCGACAAGCGCCCCGGCCGCCGTGCGCAAAGCGCTCGCCACCCCTGGTGCCGGAGACGAGCTGCTAGCGACCCTCGGCCATCGGCTCGCCGTGGGCGTCGCCACCCTGGTCGCCGTGCTCGACCCGGCTCTCGTCGTACTCTCCGGGTCGGTGGCGCTCGCGGGCGGCGAGCGCCTGCGCGCCGAGGTGGCCGACGAGCTCGCCTCACTCGCCGCCGGTCGCCCGCGCCTCGAGCTGGCCGACGTACGCGAGGGTCCGGTGCTCACCGGTGCCCTCCACACCGCACTCGCAGCGGCCCGGGACGACGTCTTCGATACGGTCCGACACCCCACCAGCCCGGGCAGCGCCCGGCCCGTCACCAGGAGAGCACCATGACCAGAACCCCGCGCCTGCGCCGTCGCCTTGCCGGCGGCGCCCTGTCAGCCACCCTGGTGCTGGCCCTGACGGGATGTTTCGGCTCCTCGCAAGGAGGAGCGAACGACAACCCGAACGCCAACGTGACGATCACGTTCTGGCACGGCTGGAGCGCGCCCAGCGAGGTCCAGGCCATCCAGGGGACGATCGACGCCTTCGAGAAGGCGAACCCGAACATCCATGTGAAGGCCGTCGGCAACATCACCGACGACAAGATCAACCAGGCGCTCCGCGCGGGCGGGTCGAACGCACCCGACGTGGTGTCGTCGTTCACCACCGACAACGTGGGCGAGTTCTGCAGCTCGCACGCGTTCGCAGACCTGACGCCGTTCATGGCCAAGTCGGGCATCGACCCCGCGTCGACCTTCCCACCGGCCCAACTCTCCTACACCCAGTTCCAGGGCGACCAGTGCGCGCTTCCGCTGCTCAGCGACGCGTACGGCCTGTACTACAACAAGGACGCCTTCAAGGCCGCCGGCATCAGCGGCCCCCCGAAGACGCTCTCGCAGTTCGACGCGGACGCCGTCAAGCTGACCAAGCAGTCGGGTGACGGCTACTCGCAGCTCGGCTTCATGCCCGACTACCACTTCTACGAGTCGACCATCACCCACTTCGCCGCCCAGTGGTCCCCGACGTACTTCGACTCGAACGGAAAGTCGAACGTCGCGAACGACGCGGGCCTCAAGGCCGCGTTCCAGTGGCAGAAGGACCTCGTCGACCAGCTGGGAGGCTACTCCCGGCTGGAGAAGTACCGGACGTCGTTCGGTGACGAGTTCAGCGACAACAACGCCTTCATGACCGGCCAGGTCGACATGATCATCGACGGCGAGTGGCGGGCCGGCATGATCGACGCCTCCAACAGCAAGGTGAACTACGGCGTCGCGCCGTTCCCGGTGCCCGACAACATGAAGGACCAGTACGGCAAGGGCTACATCACCGGCACGATCGTCGGGATCGCCAGCACCAGCGACAAGCAGAACGCCGCTTGGGAGTTCGTGAAGTACCTGACCACCAACACGGATGCCGTGGTGAACTTCGCCAACGCCATCCACAACGTGCCGTCGACGATCGCGGCGCTGCAATCGCCGAGGGTGAGCCAGGACCCGAACTTCCAGGAGTTCATCAAGATCGCGGCCAACCCGAACAGCAACACCACGCCGTCGAGCCCCAACGGAGGCGCCTACCAGCTGACCCTGCAGAACCTGGGCTACGACTACCAGTCGGGGAAGCAGACGGACCTCCAGTCCGGCCTCGACACCGCGGCCCAGCAGATCGACACGGACATCGCCCAGAGCCAGTGACTCAGTCAGCAACCCGGCCCGCGACCCGGCCGGTGCGTCGGAGAAGACAGACCAACCCGGGACAGCGCAGGCTGCGCCGCCGTGAGTGGCTGCGCAACCTCGCCTTCCTCTCACCCTGGCTGCTGGGGACCGGGCTGTTCTTCCTCTACCCGCTGGCGGTGACGGTGTGGCTGTCCTTCACCCGGTACGACGGCATCGTCGCGCCGGTCTGGAACGGGCTGGACAACTGGCGGTATGTGTTCGTCCAGTACCCGTTCTTCTGGCAGTCGCTGCGCAACACCCTGTGGTTCGTCGTGGTGATCGTGACGATGCGGATCATCTTCGGGCTGGGGCTCGGCATGCTGGTCGTCCACATCAAGCGCGGCAGCAACCTGCTGCGCACGCTCTTCTACGCCCCGTTCCTGGCACCTCCCGTGGCGGCCACCCTCGCCTTCGTCTTCCTGCTCAACCCCGGCACCGGTCCGGTCAACACGATCCTCGGCCACCTCGGCCTGCCCGAGCCCGGCTGGTTCAACGACCCCCACTGGTCGAAGCCCGCGCTCACGATGCTGGCCGTGTGGGGCGTGGGCGACCTGATGGTCATCTTCCTGGCCGCGCTGCTCGACGTCCCGAAGGAGCTCTACGAGGCGGCGTCGCTGGACGGCGCCGGAGCCGTCAACCGCTTCCGGTTCGTCACCCTGCCGCACCTGCGGCCGATCCTGCTGTTCGCGGCCATCACCGGCGTGATCGCGCTGATGCAGTACTACACCGAGCCGCTCGTCGCCGGTCAGGTCGCCAGCGGTCAGATCGGCGGCTCGGGGCAGCAGACCGAGCCGGGATACCCCGACGGTTCGACGCTCACGCTGCCCCAGCTCGTGTACAACCTCGGCTTCCAGCGGTTCGACATCGGCGCCGCGTGCGTGATCTCCCTGGTCCTGTTCGTGCTGTCGATGGTGTTCGCGGCGTTCCTGATGCGGCGCGGCAGCGGCTTCCTGGCCGGAGAGGAGCTGTGATGACAACGACCGCTCTGCAGCCCGATGCGCCCGAGACGTCACACGAGCTCCGAGACACCTACCACCGTCGCCGGATCCTCGAGTGGATCGCGCTCCACTCGCTCGGCGTCGCCCTCGGCCTGCTGTTCGTCCTGCCGTTCGTCTTCGTCGTACTGGAGTCGCTGATGACCGACCAGCAGTCGCTGACGCGCGACCTGTGGCCGCAGCCCTTCGCCTGGCGCAACCTCGTCGATGTCTGGAACACCCCGGGCTTCTCGACGTGGTGGCGGAACACGATCGTGTACGCCGTCTCCGGCACAGTTCTGACCCTGCTCTCCAGCATCCCCGTGGCGTACGCCCTGGCCTACTTCCGCTTCCGGGGACGCAACGTCGCGATGATGGCGGTGATCGCGACGATGATGCTGCCGCCGCAGGTCTCGATCGTTCCGCTGTACCTGGTGTGGGCCCAGACCTTCCACCTGACCGGGACGCTCTGGCCGCTGATCATCCCGCTCGTGTTCGGGGACGCGTTCACGATCTTCCTGCTCCGGCAGTTCATGCTCACGGTCCCGCTCGCCTACCTCGAAGCGGCCAAGATCGACGGCTGCGGCGACTTCCGGACGATGCTCCGCGTGGTGATCCCGATGATCAGGCCGGCCATCGCTGCGGTCGGGCTGTTCCAGTTCTTCTACTGCTGGAACGACTACTTCGGACCACAGATCTATGCGAGCGAGAACCCGGGCGCCTGGACACTCAGCTACGGCCTCCAGTCGTTCAAGAGCGCCCACCACACCGACTGGAACCTGACCATGGCCGCCACCGTGCTGGTGATGGCACCCGTGATCATCATGTTCTTCTTCGCCCAGAAGGCCTTCATCGAGGGCGTCACGCTGACGGGAGTGAAGGGATGAAGTACACCCCACGACGTTCTCCGTCTCCCCCGCTTCGCTCCTCCGCCGAACAACGCCGCAGGGACCCCCGATGAGACTGGCAGTCGTCGGGGGCGGGTCGACGTACACCCCGGAGCTGGTGGACGGGCTCGGACGCCTGCAGGAGGTGCTGCCGGTCGAGGAGCTGGCGCTCGTCGACCCGGCGGCCGACCGGCTCGAGCTGGTGGGCGGGTTCGGGCGGCGGATCCTGGCCCGGCTCGGGCATCCGGCGCGGCTGACCACACACACCGAGCTCGAGCCCGCCCTGGACGGCGTGGACGCCGTGCTCATCCAGCTGCGCGTCGGCGGACAGGCCACCCGGCTGGAAGACGAAACCTGGCCGCTGGAGTGCGGCTGCGTGGGCCAGGAGACCACCGGCGCAGGCGGCCTCGCCAAGGCCCTGAGGACGGTCCCCATCGTCCTCGACATCGCCGATCGGGTGCGCGAGGCCGCGCCCGACGCCTGGATCATCGACTTCACCAACCCGGTGGGCATCGTCACCAGGGCCCTGCTGCAGGGGGAACACCGGGCGGTCGGACTGTGCAACGTCGCGATCGGGTTCCAGCGCCGGTTCGCAGACGACCTCGGGGTCGCACCCGACCGCGTGCGGCTCGACCACGTGGGCCTGAACCACCTCACCTGGGAGCGAGCCGTCACAGTCGACGGTGTCGACCGGCTGCCGGATCTCCTCCACGTGCACGGTGCAGAGATCGCGGAGTCGCTGGAGCTACCACTCGAGCTGCTGCACACGCTGGGCGTCGTCCCGTCGTACTACCTGCGCTACTACTACGCCCACGACGAGGTCGTCGCCGAGCTGCGCGGCTCCGAGTCGCGCGCCGCCCGGGTCGCAGAGATCGAGCAGGAGCTGCTCGGGATGTACGCCGACCCCGCGCTCGACGAGAAGCCCGCCCTGCTCATGGAGCGCGGTGGTGCGTTCTACTCCGAAGCCGCCGTGCACCTGACGGCCTCGCTGCTGGGCAGCGCCGAATCCGGGATCCCCCAGGTCGTCGACCTCCGCAACGACGGCACGCTGCCGTTCCTGTCCGACGACTCCGTGATCGAGGTGCCCGCCACCGTCGACGGCTCCGGGGTGCGGCCGGTGCCGGTCAAGCCCCTCGCCCCCTTGTACGCCGGGCTGGTCGCGGCGGTCACGGCGTACGAGCACCTGGCTCTGGACGCGGCTCTGCGTGGCGGCTACGACCGGGTGTTCGAGGCACTGCTGGCCCACCCGCTCATCGGCCAGGTCGACCTCGCTCACGGTCTCGCCGACCGGCTGATCGCGCACAACCGAGACCACCTCCCCTGGGCCTGATATGAACCATGACACGGGGGAGGCACCTGCGGCCGTCCTGGCCATCGACGCGGGGAACAGCAAGACGGACGTCGCGATCGTCACGGCGGACGGGACCGTGCGCGGGGCGGCTCGCGGAGGCTCCTTCCGGCCGGACCGGCTGGGAGCGGAGACCGCGGTCGCCGGACTCACGGCCATGGTCGAGGAGGCTCGGGCGAGCGCGGGGTTCGACGCCAGCGGGCCTGTCGCCACGCACGTCGCGGCCTGCCTGGCGAACGCCGACCTCCCGGTCGAGCACGAGGCCCTCGAGGCGGCGATCGCAGCCCGGGGATGGGGCGGGTCGATCGAGGTCTTCAACGACACCTTCGCCCTGCTGCGGGCCGGGCTCGACGAACCGCGAGGTGTCGCGGTCGTCTGTGGGGCGGGGATCAACTGCGCCGGACTCCTGCCCGACGGGAGCACCGCCCGGTTCGCGGCGGTCGGCCACATCTCCGGTGACTGGGGCGGGGGCGGGAACCTCTGGCAGGAGGCCATGTGGTGGGCGGCACGCGCCGTGGACGGGCGCGGACCGGCCACCGCCCTCAGCGAGGCGCTCCCCCGACACGCCGGCCTGGCCTCCATGGAGGATCTGATCGCGGCAGTGCACCTCGGGTCACTCTCCGAGGCAGAGTGCATGGAGCTGACACCGGTCCTGTTCGCCGTGGCGGCAGCGGGCGACGAGGTTGCGGCCGCATTGGTACGGCGCCAGGCCGAGGAGGTGGTGGCCCTCGCGGTCGCGGCCATGCGTCGCCTGGGCGTCCTCGGGGAGCCGATCCCGGTGGTGCTCGGCGGCGGGGTCCTCACCGCTGGTCACCCACAGCTCATGGACGAGATCGATCGCCTGCTGTCGGAGGTCGCCCCGCTCGCCGAGCCGAGGGTCGCCGACATGCCGCCGGTGCTCGGAGCCGCCCTGCTGGGCCTCGACCGCGACGGCGCGGGGCCGGGAATCCGCGAGCGGTTGCGGGAGTCGTTCGCGGCGGCCGGCGAGCGGCCCGCCGTCTCGGACGCGTTCTCGGACGCGCCTAGCCCACGCGGCTCGCCGAGCTGACCAGCGAAGAGAACCGGACCGCCAGCGGACGCCAGGCCTCCTCGAGCTCGGCCTCCGACCGCGTCAGGTCGGCGACGAGCTCGTCCTTCACGTCCTCGGGCAGCTCCCCGTCGGCCCAGGCGGCCACCAGCCGGTCATCCACCTCCGGGTGCCACTGGATGCCCCACACCGTCTGCGCGTGCCGGGCCGCCTGCACATCGCCGGTGGTGGCCGTCGCGAGCTGGACCGCTCCCTCGGGGAGGCGGGTGACGATGTCGTCGTTCCAGTGCATCGCGCGTCTGCCGGCCCCGACCGACGTACCGAGCAGCGGGTCGTCGAGGGCCGCCGGCGTGAAGCCGATGTCGAGCAGTCCGAGTTGGCGCCCCTTCGGGTTGCGCCGTACCTCGCCGCCGAGGGCGACGGCGCACAGCTGGTGTCCGAGGCAGATCCCGAGCGTGGGTACGCCGGCTGCCGCGGCACTCCTGATCAGGTCGCGCGTCGCCGGGAGCCAGGTCGACGTGTCGTCGTCGTTGGCTCCCATCGCGCCGCCCATCACGACCAGCCCGTCGTACCCCTCCGTCGTCGCCGGCAGCGCGTCGCCGTCGTAGGGCCGGACGGTGGTCAGCTCGACGCCCACCATCCAGGTCCCCATCAGGTGGATCGGATCGTCGACCTCGTGCTCGACGACGAGCACTCGCGCAGTCATCCCGCCAACCTATCCGCCAGTCGCCGACCCTCAAGAAGTCGGCCCCCTGGAGCCGGTTCCATTGACCCGCCCGCCCGAGGTGGACAGACTGGCCGATGTCACGGAGGGGGATTCTGCTATGGCATGGAATCTGACGGGGAGCTATGTCGAGACGTGCTCGTGCGAGCTCATGTGCCCGTGCAACTTGTCCTTCGACCACGGAGCCACCTACGACTTCTGCAGAGTGACGCTCGCCTTCGACATCCGCCAGGGTGAGATCGAGGGCACCGACATCGCCGGACGCAAGGTAGTGCTGATCGCCGACACCCCGAAGGTGATGACGGAGGGCAACTGGCGGCTCGGCGTCTACATCGACGACGCGGCGAGCGACGAGCAGTTCGACAAGCTCGTCCAGGTGTTCGGCGGGCGGCTCGGCGGACCGATGGGTGCCCTGGCGCCGCTCGTGGGGGAGGTCGTCGGAGTGGAGCGCGCCTCGATCGAGGTCGACGAGGACGGGCTGCGCCACTCGGTGCGGGTCGGGGACATGATCGACTTCGAGATCGAGGACGTCGTCCCGTTCGGCGTGGAGACGGGCGAGCCGGTGCGGTTCAACGGGATGTTCCACCCGGTCGGCTCCGACCTGACGATGGCCGAGGCGAAGCACACGCGGATCAATGCCTTCGGCATCTCCTACGAGGGCAAGACGGGTCTGTCCAAGTCCGAGTTCTCCTGGGCCGCCTGACCTCGACCATGGGGTCAGCGTCCCCGGAAGGAACCGCCGGCCTGGGCCCGGCGTACGCCGCGGCGCGGGCCCGACTCGGCCTCGTCGCGGCGCTCTTCGCCGTCGCGGCGGTCGCGTGGGTCTGGACCGCGCACGAGATGCGCGGTATGGACGCGGGGCCGTGGACGGGCCTGGGCAGCCTGGGATGGTTCCTCGGCATCTGGGTCGTGATGATGGCCGCGATGATGCTGCCCTCCGTGGCACCCACGGTGAGCCTGTACACGCGCATCACCAAGGAACGATCGCCGCTGTCACCATGGCTCTTCACGGCGGGCTATCTGCTGACCTGGGCCGTCGCCGGTCTCGCTGCCTACGTACTCGGACTCGTCGCCACGTCGGTGGCGGGTGGCACGCTCGCCTGGGACCGAGCCGGCCATGCCCTCGCGGCCACGACGTTGCTCGTGGCCGCGGGATACGAGCTCACGCCGCTCAAGGACATCTGCCTGTCCAAGTGCCGCAGCCCGCTCGGTGCGCTGCTGGGCTCGTGGCGGGAGGGGCTCACCGGCGCCGTACGCATGGGCGCGCGCAACGGCGCCTGGTGCGTGGGGTGCTGCTGGGCTCTGATGGCGTCCCTGTTCGCGCTCGGGGTGATGAGCGTCTTCTGGATGGCCCTCGTCGCGGGCATCATCGCGGTGGAGAAGACTCTCCCGTGGCGGCGCGGCGTCACCTACGCCACGGTCGTGCTGTTGGCAGCGATCGGCATCCTGCTGCTCGTCGCCCCCGACGCGCTCCCCTGGCTCACCGTCCCGTCCAGCGGCACCATGCCGATGGGCTGACCTGCCCGGCGCGTATCAGAGCACCGGCAGCATCCGGTCGCGCTCGAACGCCGAGACCTGGGTGCGGTACTCCCGCCACTCGGTCCGCTTGTTGCGCAGGAAGAAGTCGAAGACGTGCTCCCCGAGGGTCTCGGCGAGCAGCTCGGAGTCCTCGGCGACACGGATCGCCTCCGAGAGGCTGGTCGGGAGCGGCTCGATGCCGAGGCTCGTGCGCTCGCGCTCGGTCAGCGACCACACGTCGTCCTCGGCCTCACGCGGCAGCGGGTAGTCCTCCTCGACCCCTTTCATTCCGGCCGCGAGCACCACGGCGTACGCGAGGTAGGGGTTGCAGGCCGAGTCGATCGTGCGCAGCTCGATCCGCGTGGAGACCCCCTTCTGCGGCTTGTACATCGGCACCCGGACCATCGCCGAGCGGTTGTTGTGGCCCCAGCAGATGTACGGCGGTGCCTCGCCGCCGCCGAGGAGGCGCTTGTAGCTGTTGACCCACTGGTTGGTGACCACCGCGATCTCGTTGGCGTGGCGCAGCACGCCGGCGATGAACTGGCGGCCCGTCTTGGACAGCTGGTACTCCGCCCCGGCCTCGAAGAACGCGTTGCGATCGCCCTCGAACAGCGACACGTGCGTGTGCATCCCCGAGCCGGGGTGGTTCGTGAACGGCTTGGGCATGAACGTCGCCCAGATCCCCTGCCCCAGCGCCACCTCACGGATCACGGTGCGGAAGGTCATGATGTTGTCCGCGGTCGAGAGAGCGTCGGCGTACCGAAGGTCGATCTCCTGCTGGCCCGGGCCGCCCTCGTGGTGGCTGAACTCCACCGAGATCCCCATCGACTCGAGCATCGTGATCGCCTCGCGTCGGAAGTCCGCGCCCTGCGACTGGGCGGTGTGGTCGAAGTAGCCGGAGCGGTCGACCGGCACGGGTTCGCGGCCGGGGACCGGGTCGTCCTTGAACAGGTAGAACTCGATCTCCGGGTGCGTGTAGAACGTGAAGCCCTGCTCGGCGGCCTGGCCCAGGGTGCGCTTGAGGACGTGCCGCGGGTCGGCGTACGACGGTGACCCGTCGGGCATCACGATGTCGCAGAACATCCGGGCCGTGCTCGGACCGTCGCCGCTGCGCCACGGCAGGATCTGGAACGTCGCGGGGTCCGGCTTGGCGAGCATGTCGGCCTCGTAGACGCGCGCGAAGCCCTCGATCGCCGAGCCGTCGAAGCCGATGCCCTCGTCGAACGCCCCTTCGAGCTCCGCCGGCGCGACCGCCACCGACTTCAGGAACCCGAGCACGTCGGTGAACCACAGTCGCACGAACCGGACGTCACGCTCCTCGAGCGCGCGCAGCACGAAATCCTCCTGCTTGCCCATGCGCGCAGTGTGTCGCAGGCGTGTTACGGCCGGGTTTCGCGCCACACGGCGGGCGCCCCCTGACGCCGGCTGTCCCCGGGGACGAACCTGCGGCCCAGACCTTGTGCAATCGGACGAACCGCGCGCGAGGGACCGTTTCTACCCTCGCGCCCATGAGCACCCTCAACGATGTCGCGGAGTGGATTGCCGAGCAGCTGCCCGCGCTGATCGAGAAGTACGACGTTCCGGCCGCGGCAGTGGCCGTCCTGGCGAACGGAGACGTGGTCGATGCCGCTGCCGGCGTCCTGCACAAGGGCACCGGTGTCGAAGCCACCACCGACTCGATCTTCCAGATCGGATCGATCACCAAGCTGTGGACCAGCACCCTGGTGATGCAGCTCGTCGACGAGGGCAAGGTCGACCTCGACAAGCCGATCCGTACCTACCTCCCGGAGTTCCGCATCGCGGACGAGGACGAGGCTGCCATCATCACGACGCGGATGCTGCTCAGCCACACGGCCGGCTTCGAGGGTGACATCTTCACCGACACAGGGGTGGGCGACGACTGCATCGAGAAGTACCTCGGCGTGCTGCACGACGTCCCCCAGCTGTTCCCGGCCGGCGAGCAGTTCTCCTACAACAACGCCGGCTTCTGCGTGCTGGGCCGGCTGGTCGAGGTCCTGCGCGGGAAGACCTACGACGAGTGCCTCCGCGAGCACCTCTTCGCGCCGCTCGGGCTCACCCACGCCGCGGCCAGCCCGTACGAGGCGATCATGTTCCGCGCGGCGATGGGCCACGTCGAGCTCGAGCCGGGCACCGGCTTCCAGCCCGCCCCGGTCTGGGCGCTCGCGCGCTCCAACTCCCCCGCCGGCGCGATGCTCGCGATGCGCTCGCGCGACCTGTTGAAGTTCGCCGAGATGCACCTCAACGATGGCCGCACGGCCGACGGCACCCAGGTGCTCGCTCCAGGAACGGCCGCCCGGATGCACCAGCCCGAGGTCGACCTGCCCTACCTCGGGGTGATGGGCGACTCGTGGGGCTTGGGCTTCGAGCTCTTCGACACCGCGGGCGGCTCGATCGTGGGTCACGACGGGAGCACGATCGGCCAGAATGCGTTCCTGCGCATGGTGCCGAGCTCCGGTGTTGCGGTCGCGCTCCTCGCCAACGGCGGCGACGCCATCTCGCTCTACCACGACATCGTCGGCCACGTGCTGGCGGAGCTCACCGACACCGAACTGCCGCAGCTCCCCGTTCCGCCCGAGAACCCCGCGCGCATCGACGCCGGCCGGTATGTCGGCACCTACTCCGCGCAGGTCGCGGACCTGACCGTCAGCCAGGAGGACGACGGGCGGATCTGGCTCGTCCAGACCCCGAAGGGCCTGTTCGAGGAGCTCGGCGAGAAGCCCCAGCGCCGCGAACTCGTGCACTACCGCGGCGACAGCCTCATCAACGTCGAGCCCGAGCAGGGCATGCACATCCCACACGCCTTCGTCGGCGACGACGGCGAGGGTCATGCGCTCTACCTGCACATCGGCCGCGCCGTCCGGCGTGCCGGGGCCTGAACCGACTCTCCTCACCCACCGCGAGAAGCAGGAACACATGAAGCTCAACACGCGTGTCAGCACTGCCACCGTCGCGCTCTGCGCGACCACCACCCTGCTCGCCGCCTGCGGCGGCGGAGGCAACAGCGGGGTCGCGGGAGGTGGCTCCAAGGTCGTCGACGGGGGCACCTTCACGATGGCCTTGAAGGCCGACCCGGGCAATCTCGACCCGCAGTCGTCGACGGAGAGCGCCCTGTTCACCGTCACCCAGCTGGCCTACGACCCGCTGCTGAGCGTGAACTCCGACACCGGGGCTATTCAGTCCGGCCTCGCCACGAAGTGGAAGGTGAACGGCAAGAAGGTCATCCTGACCTTGGCCGACGGCATCACGTGCTCCGACGGCAGCGACTTCACGGCGTCCGACGCGGCGGAGAACATCGCCTACGTCGCCGACCCGAAGAACAAGAGCCCGTTCCTCGGCACCTTCCTGCCCGTGGGCGCGAAGGCCACCGCCGACAACGCGTCGGGGACGCTGACCATCACACTGGCCTCGCCCGCGCCGTTCGTGCTCAACGGCCTCGCGAGCCTGCCGATGGTCTGCAAGAAGGGCATGAAGGACCGCAAGTCCCTGCAGGACACCACCGACGGCACCGGCCCGTACCAGCTCACGCAGGCGGCCCCGGGCGACCACTTCACCTACCAGATCCGCAACGGCTACACGTGGGGCCCGGGCGGCGCCACGACGGCCACCCCAGGCATGCCCGACACGGTCGTGATCAAGGTCGTCGAGAACGAGAGCACGGCCGCAAACCTGCTGCTCTCGGGTGGGGTGAACGCCGCCCAGATCCTGGGACCGGACGCCACGCGGTTGGAGAAGGCCGGTCTGTTCGCCGCCAAGACCAAGGCCCTGATCGGCGAGCAGTGGTACAACCACGCCCAGGGTCACGCCACCAGCAGCCCGGCGCTCCGCATGGCGCTGACCCAGGCGCTCGACCTCGGTCAGCTGGAGAAGGTGCTGACCTCCGGCAAGGGAGGCCCGGCCACGACGTTGGCCGCGATCGAACCGCGCGCCTGCCCCGGCGACTCGGTCTCGGGCGCCCTTCCGGCCCAGGACGTGCAAGCGGCCCAAGCGGCGGCGAAGAAGGCCCACCCGGGCACGCTCACGTTCCTCTACGCCACCTCGACCGGCCCAGCCGCTGCAGCGGCCGCAGAGCTCGCGGTGCAGGAGTGGAAGGCCGCCGGCATCGACGTCAAGGCCAAGGGCGAGGGCGATGCCGCCATCCAGTCGGCGCTCTTCGGCTCCGGTGACTGGGACATCGCCTGGGTCCCGCTGAACGTCAACAGCCCCGACCAGCTGGTGCCGTTCTTGTCAGGTCCGGGCCTCGCGGACGGTGGCACCAACTTCTCCGCGATCGACAACAAGGCCTACACGGCCGACGTCCAGAAGGCGAGCGGGATGCAGGGCACCTCGGGCTGCAGCACCTGGCTCAGCGCGGAGTCCCATCTGTTCTCGCAGGCCGACATGGTGCCCTTCGCCAACAGCGTGGTGAGCACCTTCGGCAACGGCGCCGAGTTCGAGACGCCCGGCCAGCTCGTCCCCACGAGCATCCGGATGGTGGCGAAGTAACGGGCATGGCTTTGCCCAGCTCCGCCGTCTCCCCGGACCCCACCGTGGGCCGTCCCCTCGCGGGGATCGGCAGTCACCCATGGGTGAGGTTCGGGGTACGGCGGCTCGGACGCCTGCTCGTCTCGCTCTGGGTGCTCGTCACGGCGTCGTTCCTGATGATCCACGTGATCCCGGGCGACCCGGTCCGCGCGGCCCTCGGACCGATCGCACCCGCCGACCTGGTCGCGGCCAAGCGCGAGTCCCTCGGGCTGAACGACCCGCTGGTCGTGCAATATCTGCACTACCTGCACGACCTGTTCACCGGCGACTTCGGCACGTCGTGGATCTCGCAGCTGCCGGTCTCCGAGGTGATCGCCCAGAGGCTCCCGGCCACGCTCCAACTGGCACTCCTGGGGTTCCTGGTGGCCGTGCTCATCGCGGTGCCCGTCGGCGTCACAGTCGGCGTGGCCACGCGCCGCGGCCATGGACGCCGTACCGAACTGGCCTTCACCACGACCAGCGTCGTGATCGGGATCATCCCCGACTTCCTGATCGGCGTCGGGCTCGTCTACGTCTTCGGCGTGAGCCTCGGCTGGCTCCCGGTGGCGGGCAACGACACGCCGTCGGCATACGTGCTGCCGGTGCTGTCGCTGGCGATCGGCCCGGCGGCGATCCTGTCCCGGATCATCCGGGTGGAGATGGTGTCCGTCCTCGGCGCGGACTTCGTCCGCACCGCCCGGGCCAAGCGGCTGCCGGCGCGCACCATCTACCTGCGCCACGCGCTGCCGAACGCCCTGACCGCCTCCCTCACCCTGGGCGGCCTGATCCTCGGCGCGATGGTGGCCAGCACGGTCCTGGTCGAGAACGTCTTCGCCTGGCCAGGCCTGGGCAGCACGATCGTGCAGTCGATCCTCAACAAGGACTACCCCGTCGTGCAGGCCATCGTGCTGGTGTACGGCGTGGCGGTGCTGCTCGTGAACACGATCGTCGACGTGGCCCTCGCGGTGCTCGACCCGCGATCGATGATCCGGGAGGGCTGACGGGTGGGGCGCTGGAAGAGCGTGCTGCGCACGCCGGTCGGACTCGCCGCGGCCCTGCTCACGGTCGGGGTGCTCCTGCTCGCCGTGCTCGCACCGATCCTGTGGACGGACAACGCGAACGCCATCGACACCAACAACCTCCTGGCCGGGCCCTCCGCCCAGCATTGGGCGGGCACGGACAACCTCGGACGCGACATCTTCTTCCGCACGCTGGTGGCGACCCGCCTGTCGGTGGAGCTCGCGCTCGCGGCCACGGTGATCGGGGTGGTCGTCGGCCTGCTGCTGGGGACCGCCCCATTCCTGCTCGGCCGCCGCTCGGGCCGGCTCGTGACCGCCGGGGTGAACATCGCCGTGGCCTTTCCCGGTCTGCTGCTGGCGCTGTTCTTCGCCGTGGTGTTCGGCATCGGGGCAACCGGTGCCGTGCTCGCGATCGGCCTGGCCGGCGCACCGGGGTTCGCCCGACTGACCCAGACTCTCGTCGCCGGCATCGCCGCGCGCGACTTCGTGTCGGCGGCCCGGGTGGCAGGCGTGGGCCGGGTGCGGATCCTGCTCCGCCACGTGCTGCCGAACATCGCCGAGCCCCTCGTGGTGAACGCGACCATCGGGGCGGGCGCGGCGCTGCTGTCCTTCGCCGGTCTTTCCTTCCTCGGGCTCGGTGTCCAGCAACCGTCCTACGACTGGGGCCGCCTGCTCTTCGACGGGATCCAGGTCATCTACGTCAACCCCGCGGCAGCCCTCGCGCCCGGCGGGGCCGTGCTCGTCGCGGGACTCGCGTTCAACCTGTTCGGCGAGTCCATCGCGAAGGTCCTCGGTGTCGGCGTCGCCGACACCGTCCCGGCGCTCGCCGAGGCCCCTGGTGTGACCGTCGACGAGGACGACGGCATGCGACCCGTCGAACCGATCGACGACACCGAGCGGGACCGGGTGCTGGACGTCCGCGACATGCACGTCACCTTCCCGGGACCGTCGGGCCCGGTTCGCGCCGTACGCGGCGTCAGCTTCGCCCTGCGCCGCGGCGAGGCCCTGGGGATCGTCGGCGAGTCCGGCTCGGGCAAGTCGGTGACCGCCCTCGCCGTCAGCCACCTGGTGGGCGACGCGGGTCGGGTCGACGCCACGTGTCTCGAGCTGCTCGGTACAGACCTCCGCTCAGAGGAGACCAAGGCGACGCGGCATCTGCTCGGCACGTCCCTGGCCATGGTGTTCCAGGACCCCATGACGTCGTTCAACCCGACCCGGCGGATCGGCGCCCAGCTCGCCGAGGTCTCGCGCCACCACCAGGGCCTGGACCGGAAGTCGGCCACGGCACGTGCCGTCAAGCGACTGGGCGCCGTCCGGATCTCCGACCCGGAGCGCCGGGTGCACCAGTATCCCCATGAGTTCTCCGGAGGCATGCGGCAACGCGCGATGATCGGCATGGGACTGATGGGAAAGCCGTCCCTCATCATCGCCGACGAACCCACCACCGCCCTGGACGTCACCGTGCAGCAGCAGGTGCTCGACCTCCTGCGGTCGATCCGGGCGGCGGACGACGTCGCACTGGTGCTCATCAGCCATGACGTGACCGTGGTCCGCGAGGTCTGTGACCGGGTGCTCGTCATGTACGCCGGCCGCATCGTGGAGGACCTTCCGGCCGGCGACCTCGCCACCGCCGCCAGGCACCCCTACACCCGCGCATTGGTCGCGGCCGTACCCGACATGGAGACCGACCTGGACGAGCCGCTGGCGGTGATCCCAGGCCGGCCGGTTGACCCGGCCCACGTGCCGGACGGATGCGCCTTCGCGGCCCGGTGCCCGCTGGCCTCGG
>JAFMQY010000318.1 GCA_017354415.1 Nocardioides sp. | reverse complement strand
GCGGTGCCCGGTCGAGGGCGAGGCCCAGCGTGGCCAGGCCTCCCACCATCAGGGCGACCGGCCACATCCCGTGGAGCATCGTCCACAGCCAGACCAGCGGCACGAGCCACCAGCGCACCCTCTCGTCGTCGAGGGTGCGCAGCCAGGCGCCGACCACGACCGCCACGAACAGGTAGCTGAGCACCTGCGGACGCATCGACAGCCCGCTCTGCATCGCATACAGCGAGGCGGCCGTGACCGGCAGAGCGACGAGCGGCTCGGCGCGGTGGCGGACCACGGCGTACACGGCGACGAAGAGCAGGATCTCGAGCAGGCCGGAGAGCCAGGCCAGGCCGGCCAGGCCGAGCCACTGCTCGGTCCGCGCCATCACGACCTCCGAGAGCCACTGGGTCGGCACCCAGTCCTGGGTGGCGAACGTGCTCACGCTCCCGGGGTGGCGCAGCGACCAGCCGTGCAGGAACTCCTCGCCGAAGCGGAGGTGGAAGTAGGTGTCGGTGTTGGTCAGCGGGCGCGCGCAGTTGACGACGAGCGAGACCAGGATGCCGAGCAGCACGAGGGGCGGCAGGTAGCGCCGGGCCCGGGCGAGGAGGCGCTGCGAGCGTCGGCCCCCGGTCTTCGAGGTGTCACCGGGCTGGGCAGCGGTGCCGCCGGTCGCGGACGACGTCGACCGCGCTGTCGCCGGGATGCTCGCCCCGCCCTGTCCCACCTGCGTAGTGGACCACAACTCATGCCTCGGTCCACGTCCGGCCCGGGGCGCGGCGAGGACGTCAGTCAGCAGTCACGAAGTCGATCAGCTCCTCGACCCGGCCCAGCAGCGCCGGCTCGAGATCGGCGTACGACGTGACCCGGGACAGGATCTGCCGCCAGGCGCGAGCCAGATCGGCCTGGTCGGAGTGCGGCCAGCCGAGGGCCTCACAGACGCCGTGCTTCCACTCGATGTTCCGCGGGACCTGCGGCCAGGCCCTGAGGCCCAGCCGGTCGGGCTTCACCGCGGCCCACACGTCGACGTACGGATGGCCGACCACGAGCACGTGGGCGCCGACGGGAGAGTGGCGTAGGTCGTCGGCGATCCGGCTCTCCTTGGACCCGGGCACCAGGTGGTCCACCAGCACGCCGACCCGCCGATGGGGGCCCGGTCGGAAGTCGCGCAGCGCAGCGGCCAGGTCGTCCACACCGCCGAGGTGCTCGACGACGACCCCCTCGACGCGGAGGTCGTCGCCCCAGACCTTCTCGACCAGCTCTGCGTCGTGCCGACCCTCGACGAAGATCCGGCTCCCCCGGGCCACCCGCGCGCGGTGTCCGGACACCGCCAGCGAGCCCGAGGCGGTGCGTCCCGACGCCTCGGGCGCTGCCCGGGTGACCGGCGGGGTCAGCACCACTGGCCGGCCGTCCAGCAGGAAGCCGGGGCCGAGTGGGAACGCGCGTCGCTTCCCGCGGCGGTCCTCCAGGGTGAACGTGCCGAGATCGCGATCGACTGCCACGATCGCGCCGCAGAAGCCGGTCATCACCTCCTCGACGACGAGGCCGCCGGCTGCCTCGGCCGGAGTCGCACGACCCCGGGCCGGGGCACCCCAGTCCGAGGCGAGCACGTCTGATCCGTAGCGGTCGTGGGGCACCATGCCACGCTAGGGGCGCATGCGGACGCGGCATTCGAGGCGCGCCGAGCGGTCAGTCCTCGTCGGAGTCCTCGCCCGAGGTGTCAACACCGTCGCCGTCCAGCACGACGTCGTCCGGTACGTCGTCGTCCGCGGGCTGGGCCAGCGGGTTGTCCTCCGTCGGCTGCAGGTCCTCCGGCAGGTCCTCGTCGGGAACGCTCATGGGCCCGTCCTGGCCCTCGCCGTGCGCGACGTCGTCGTTGTCGTCCTGCTGCCGGCCCATCACAACGTTCTATGCGGGCCACCGCGCTTCCACACCACCCCGAGGGGTGCCCTCAGGCGAGGGGGAGGGAGCGCCCGGCCCGTGGCAGCGCGGCGTATCCGCGTCGTACGGCGTGCACGAGCCCGTCGCGGGGGAACGGCCACTCGCCCTCGGCGAGGGCTCGGTCCACCGGGACGCCGGCGGCAGCGAGGTCGCGGATCGTCTGGGCCGCAACGGCGATGTCCTGACGCTGCTGCTCGACGAACGAGCGGTCGACCACCGCCCCGTGTCCCGGGACGACCACGGTCCCGGGGTCGGTCAGGTTGAGGACCACGTCGAGGGTGCCCGGCCAGTCCAGCGGGTGGCAGTCGTCGCCGTACGCCGGTGGGGCGCTCTCCTCGACGAGGTCACCGGCGAGCAGCACGTCGGCGTCCGGCACCCGGAGCACGGCGTCCCCGGCGGTGTGTCCACGGCCGGGGTGGACCAGCTCGACCTGGCGGTCACCGAGGTCGAGCACCTTCACCGACGAGAACGTGTGGTCGGCCGGCACCACCTCGGTCTCCAGCACCTCCTCGCGATGGGCGTCGTCGGTCTC